>NZ_JAIUKC010000006.1:0-70417 GCF_020177435.1 Saccharopolyspora sp. 7B
CGGCGCGGGCCTGTGTTAAACCCCTTTTTGCGGGGCGCGGGGGGTCTGTCCGGGGGGGGGTTATCAAACCCCCCCCCCCGTTAAGGCCGCCCGGGGGGGGGGGGGCGCCCCCCCGCCCCCCCCGCCCTCACGAACGAGAACGGAAACCACCATGACCGCGCCGACCGACAGCACCTCGCTGGAGTTGACGGTGGAGCACCGATCCGTGCCCGCCGACGGTGTCGTGCTGCTGGAACTGACCGCGGCCGACGGCGCCGAGCTCCCCGGCTGGGAACCGGGAGCGCACCTGGAACTGCTGCTCCCGTCCGGCCTGCGGCGGCAGTACTCCCTGTGCGGCGATCCGCGGAACCGCAACACCTACGTGCTGTGCGTGCTGCGCGAGGAGACCGGCCGCGGCGGGTCGGTCGAAGTGCACGACCGGCTGCGCGTCGGCGACGTGCTCGTCGCGTCGCGGCCCCGCAACCACTTCGCGCTGGCCGACGCGCCGGAGCACGTGCTGCTGGCCGGGGGCATCGGCATCACGCCGATCAAGGCGATGCTCGACGAGCTGGACCGGCGCGGCAGTTCGTGGCGCCTAGTCTACGGCGGCCGTACCCGCGCGGCGATGGCGTTCGCCGAGGAGCTCGCGCGCACCCACCCCGACCGGGTCCTGCTGGTCCCGGAGGACGAGCAGGGGCGCCCGGACGTCGAACGGCTCGTCACCGAGCTCCCACCGGACGCCCACCTGCACTGCTGCGGGCCGGCGCCGATGCTCGACGCGGTCGCGCAGGCGTGCGCGCGAGCGGGGGTCGCGCACCGGCTGCACGTCGAGCGGTTCGCTGCCTCCGGCGACGCGCCGGCGGCGACCGGTGACGCCGAGTTCGAGGTCGAACTGCGGGAGACCGGCGTGACGGTGACCGTCGCCGCCGACCGCTCGCTGCTGTCGGCGGTGCAGGACGTGCGCCCGGACATCCCGTCGTCCTGCCAGGAGGGCTACTGCGGCACCTGCGAAACCCGTGTCCTCGACGGGCGGCCGGACCACCGGGGAACCCTCCTGTCACCGGAGGAGCACGACGACGAGGGGACCATGCTCATCTGCGTCGGCCGGTCCCGAAGCCCCAAGCTCGTGCTGGATCTGTGAAGGCTTCGCCCACGTTCCGCCCAGGGGGCGGCGGAACCCCGGTGTTCCTGTCGTGGCGGGATCTCCTCCCCGTCCGCCACGGGAGGAACGAGCCGTCCTCGCGCGAAGACGCCTGAGGACCCGCCGGTCGCTCCGGTGGTCGCTGCTCGGCGGTCTCGCCGCTGACAGGACGAGGATCCGAGCACCCGCCGGACCGGAACATCGAAGGCAGGTTCTGCATCCGCGCCGATCCCGGGCGCCTCGGGGGCCGCCGCCGTGAGCCGTGGCCTGGGGATTCGCGCGGTGCGGCGCCGCGGCCCGGGCGCGGGGGGGGGCGCGGCGGCGGTTAGTCTCTGGCCGTGGGCGAGAAGGCTGTGGACCTCGAGGTGAGCAAGGTCGATCGGGAGGCGCGGATCCTCGACGCCGTCCTGACGATCCTGTCGCGGCAGGGGATCGAGGGCGTGAGCATGCGGGCGGTGGCTCGGGAGGCCGGGGTCGCGCTCGGGCTCGTGAACTACTACTACGCGGACAAGACCTCCCTCATCGGCGAGGCGCTGCGGCGCATCGAGGCCCAGGACGTCGCCATCGTCGATCCGGACCCGGCGAAGAGCCCCGAGGACAACCTCCGCGCGGCGCTGCGCCGCATCGCCAACCGCGAGTTCCTCACCACGGAGTACCTGTCGCTGCGCCTCCAGCTCTGGGCGCTGTCCCAGGCGAACCCCACGTTCGAAGAGATCAACACGGCGGGCCAGAAGCGCTACCGCAAGGAGCTCACAGCGCTCATCCGCCATGCGCGCCCCGACCTGTCGAGGGCGGAGGCGACCAAGCGCGCGGCCGACATCGACACCATCCAGAACGGCATCTGGCTGACGGCGCTGCTCGGGCTGGACCGCGCCTCGATCCGGCGCAGCATCGCCTTGTGCGAGCAGATCGCCTTCCACTGATCCGCCGCTGACCGCAGGTCAGTCCGGCAAGCCCAGCGAGGCGGGCCCGATGCCGATGGTCGGCGCACCACCGCGCCCCGGCCCCATCCCTCGGATCCCCGCCCGATCTGCGGCGCGCACCCGGATAGTCCCGCCGGGCCAGGAGAACTCCACGTGCTGCTCCGACTCGTCGACGCGACCGTCCAGCACCTCGTGGAAGAGCCGGTGCGAGAACGCCGGATCCGCGGAGTCCAGGTGGGTGCGGTGCAGCGGGACCGGAGCGCCCGCGGTGCTCTCCCACAACGCCGTCCACCACGTCGGGTCGGCCGCACCGCGCACGCTCGGCATCGTCGCGGCGTCCCGGCTCGTGGTCGCCAGCAGCTCCCGCGCACTCGGGTAGTCGCGGTCGGAGTGCGCGAGCTGGACGACCGTCCGGTGCTGCGGTCCCGGGGCGATGAACGCCTCCCGCCACGGTGCGTGCCCGTAGTCCTCGCCGATCACCTCCGCGCCCAGTTCCCGGACCCGAGCCACGGCGTCGCGCAGGTCCGGCACGGTGAACGTGATGTGGCGGGCCTTCGCCGCGCTTGGCGAGGTGGCGCGCGAGGAATCCGGCGCCGGTCGGTTCCAGCAGCTCCAGCCGGGCTCCGCCGAGGCCGCCGCCGGTCTGCAGCAGCAGGTAACGGAACTCCGGCAGCTGCTCGCCGATGATCGGCGTCGCCCCGATCTCGCTGCGCAGCCGGTGCGCCCAGCTCAACGCGTCGTGCACGGCGAACGAGGTGTGGTCCAGGTCGGGGCCGCCGGGCAAGTGCTCGGCGGGAGAGCGGTCGGTCATCAGAACAGTCCCGGGTTGAGGGGCGAAGCGGCGGTCAGCCCGCCGTCGATGGTCAGGCACTGGCCGGTGATGTGGCGCGCGTCCGGGGAAGCCAGCCACGCCACCGCACCGGCTATGTCCTCCGGTGCACCGAACCGGCCCGCCGGGTGGCGGGCCAGCGCGTCCTCGCGCGCCGCCGCGGGGTCCCGCGCGAGGGCGAACGCGTCCTCGGACATGGCGGTGGCGATCCAGCCCGGCTGGATCGCGTTGCACCGCACGGCGGGCCCGTGGTCGATGGCGATCGAGCGGGTCAGCCCGTGCACGAACGCCTTCGACGCGTTGTAGAGCGCCATGCTCGGATCGGCGACCACCCCGGAGATCGAGCCGATGTTGATGATCACCCCGCCGTGCTCGGCCATCTCGGGCAGCACTGCGCGGCACGTGGCGAACACCGCGCGGCAGTTGAGGTCGATGACCTGCGCCCAGTCCTTGTCGGTGCTGTCGGCGGTGGTCTTCTCGACCTGGATCCCGGCGTTGTTGACCAGCAGCGAGATCGGGCCGAAGGCGTGGTTCGCCGCGGCGACCAGTGCGGTGACGTCGGCGGTGCGCGCGAGGTCGGCCGAGACCCACTCGACGTCCGCGGGCAGGTCGGCGGGCCGCGCGCCGCGGCCGCAGGTCAGCACGCGCGCACCGGCGGAACGCAGGCGATCGACCACGGCGCGGCCGATGCCCCGGCTGCCCCCGGTGACGAGCGCGGTGTGCGCGGTCATGAGCTCGCTCCCGGACTGGTCGGCGCGTTCCGGACGGATGTGGGGACCATTCAGAGCCTCATCTGCTGCGCTTGGGCCGACAGGCCGCCGTCGAGCACCCAGAGCTGCCCGGATGCGTAGCGCGCCTCGTCGGTGGCGAGCCAGTTGACCAGGTTCGCGATGTCCTCCGGGGTGCCGTAGCGGCGGATCGGGTGCACGTCGCGGACCGCCTGCCGGAGCTCGTCGATGCCGCGCCCCGCGCCACCCGAGCCCGCCCCGTTGAAGAAGCTCTGCAGCATCGGGGTGTCCACGTAGCCGGGACAGATCGCGTTGACCCGGATCCCCTCCGGGCCATGGTCGCAGGCCATCGCGCGGGTCAGCGCGTGCACGGCGCCCTTCGAGGCGCAGTAGGCCGCCAGCCCCGGATCGGCCAGGAAGCCGTCGTAGGAGCCGAAGTTGATCACTGAGGCGGTGCTCTTGCCGCCGGCGGCGGCCCGCAGCAGCGGCAGCGCGTGCTTGGTCACCAGGAACGGCCCGGTCGCGTTGACGGCGAACGAGCGGTTCCACTCCTCCAGCGTGGTGTCCTCGATCGTCTTCTCGATCTCGATGCCCGCCGCGTTCACCAGCACGTCCAGCGCATCGGTGCGCTCGCGCAACCGCGCGATGGCCGCGGCTACCTCGGTCTCGGACCCGACGTCCACGGGCAGGAAGTGGTCGTCGTCCTGCGGATCTCCCGGAAGGTCCGCGACGTGCACGGTGGCGCCTTCGCGGCGGAACCGCTCGACGATGGCGCGGCCGATTCCGCCGCGCCCGCCGGTGACCAGGGCGGTCTTGCCTGCCAATCGCATGAATCGTTCCTTCCACGAAGGCGAACTCCGGATCGTAGAGCAGTCTGCGTGTTGAACGGACGTACAATCAAGGATTGAACCATTGTCCAATCGGCACTACTCTGCGGCGAAATCGTTCGCGCCCCGCGATGGACTGGAATGCGAGTTCCGGCTTCGCGGAGGGAAATTCTCGGCTCAAGTCGGATCTCGCGGCGAATCGACCACCCGGTCGCCGATGACAAGGGGTTGGCATGAGTGGAAGAACGATCGACCCGCTGCGCACGTCCGGTCACCGGCCGTCGTCGCGGATCAACCGTCCGGTGCTCGCCGGATCCGCGTTCGGCGTCGTGCTCGTCGCCGCCTGCGCGATGATCTGGCCGGTCGCGACGACGCGGATCATCGGCGACGTGGTCGACTGGATCTCCGACTGGTTCGGCTGGTTCTACATCCTGCTCGCCACCGCCGTGCTCATCTTCGTCGTGTTCCTCGGGCTTTCCCGTTACGGCCACGTGAAGCTCGGGCCCGCCGGATCGACTCCTCGATTCGGCACGACGTCCTGGGCGGCGATGCTGTTCGCCGCGGGGATCGGGACCGACCTGATGCTGTTCTCCGTGGCCGAACCGGTGACGCAGTACCTGGCGCCGCCGGTGGGTGAAGGAGCGACGGTCGACGCGGCGCGCGAGGCGACGGTCTGGACGATGTTCCACTACGGGATCAGCGGCTGGGGGATGTACGCGCTGATGGGGATGGCGCTGGCGTACTTCTCGCACCGGCACGGGCTGCCGCTGGCCGTCCGCTCGGCGCTGCGGCCCGTCTTCGGCAAGCGGATCGAGGGCGCGCTCGGGCACGGCGTCGACCTCGCGGCGGTGCTCGGCACGATCTTCGGGGTCGCGGCGTCGCTGGGCATCGGCATCATGCAGCTCAACTACGGGCTGGAAGTGCTGTTCGGCATCCCGGAAGGGCGTGCGGCGCAGATCGGGCTCGTGGTGCTCGCCGCGGTGGTGGCCACGGCGTCCGCGGTCAGCGGGGTGGACCGGGGGATCAAGTGGCTCTCGCAGCTCAACGTGCTGCTCGCCATCGCGTTGGCCGGGTTCGTCCTGCTGTCCGGGAATACGATCTTCCTGCTGAACGCGCTCGTGCTCAACGTCGGCGACTTCGTCAGCGGATTCCCCGGACTGGCCATGCAGACGTTCGCCTTCGAGCGTCCCGTGGAGTGGTTGAACTCGTGGACGTTGTTCTTCTGGTCCTGGTGGATCACGTGGGCGGCCTTCGTCGGCCTCTTCCTCGCCCGGATCTCCCGCGGGCGGACCATCCGGCAGTTCGTCGCCGGGACGCTGCTCATCCCGTTCGGCTTCATCGTGGTGTGGGTATCGCTGTTCGGCAACAGCGCCCTGGAGCGAATCCGCGGTGGTGACGCGGCATTCGGCGAACTCGCGGTGAACGAACCCCAGCGCGGCTTCTACGAATTGCTCGCGCAGTACCCCGCATTCCCCTTCGTGGCGGGAGTGGCGACGATCGTCGGGCTCCTGTTCTACGTGACGTCGGCGGATTCCGGTGCGCTGGTCATGGGGAACCTGACTTCGCACCTGCCGACTCCGCAGGACGACGCGCCGAAGGGCCTGCGGGTCTTCTGGGGCGTCGCCACCGGCGCGCTCGCCGGCTCGATGCTCCTCATGGGAGGGATGACGGCGCTGCAGCACGCGACCATCATCATGGCGCTGCCCTGCAGCTTCGTGCTGGTGCTGGTCATGGTGGGTCTGCACCGGGCGCTGCGCTCGGAGGTGGGGCGGGCACCGGCCACTGGCGGCTAGCTCGCGGCTCGGGCGATTTTGACGCAGCGCGCTCAGCGCCGCGCCCCGGCGGGAGGTGATCAAGCTTTCTTGTTGATCACTCCACCAAGCGAAATCGCTGTGCGTGACGTGAACTGCGTTCCGTGTTCGCAACTGGATTCATGGGGATGCGCGCGCACGTCCAGCGTGCGGAGTTCAAGAACGAGGAGTCCGCGGTGAACCTTGTCCGAACGCGTTCGAGTCGTCGTCGACGCTCCGGCGTTCCAGAAAGCGATCACGGCCGTGATCTTGATCAATGCGATCACTCTGGGCTGCGAGACCTTTCCGGGATTGTCGGCCCAGTACGGGGATGCGTTGCGAGCGGTGGACCAGACGGCGCTGGCCGTCTTCGTCGTGGAGCTGGCGGCGCGATTGTTCGCCTACCGGGCCGCGTTCTTCCGCGATCCGTGGAACTGCTTCGCCACCCGATCGTCGGGGTGGCGCTGATGGCCACTTCGGGCGCGTTCGGCGTGCTGCGCGCGTTGCGGCTGGTGTCCGCCGTTCCCTGCATGCGGCGCGTGGTCTCGGCGCTGCTCGGGGCGCTGCCGGGCATGGCGTCGATCGCCGCGCTGCTCGGACTGATCCTCTGCGTCGCCGCGGTGGTGGTGTCCAAGCTGTTCACCCTGTTCCAGGTGATGACCGGCGAAGCGTGGTCCGAGGTGGCGCGGGAGGTGATGGACGAGCAGCCGATGGCGTGGATCTTCTTCATCCTCTACATCGCGGTCACCACCTACACCGTGCTCAATCTCGTCATCGCCGTCGCCGTCAGCGCGTGGAAACGCAGATCGCCGACGAGCGGAAGCACGGCGGTCACGACGACCGGCCCGTGCTCGACGTGCTGCTGGCGGAGGTCAAGGACCTCCGCGCCGAAGTCCGCAGGCTGCACGAACCCGCCCGAGCCGCGGAGTGACCGGAGGTTCGAGGGCGGCCTCCGGGCGAGCATCGCCTACGGCAGGCTCAGCTTCGCGGTGCGGCCGCCGTCGACCGTGCAGATCTGACCGGTGATGAAACCGGCCTCGTCGGCGGCGAGGAACGCCACCAGCGCGGCGACCTCCTCCGGCGAGCCGGTGCGGGCCACCGGGTGGATGCGGCTGATGTCGCGGCGGAAGGACTCCGGGTCGGGCATGGCGTCGATGAAGTCCAGGTTCAAGTCCGTGTCGATCCAACCGGGAGCGACCGCGTTACACCGGACGCCCTCGGGCCCGTGGTCCACCGCGACCGCGCGGGTGAGCCCGTGCAACCCGGCCTTGGACGCCGCGTAGGCGGCATAGCCGGGATTGGCGCCGATGCCCTCGATCGAGCCGGTGTTGACGATGCTGCCGCGGGTCGCGCGCAGGTGCGGGAGCGCGGCGCGGATCAGCAGGAACGGTGCAGTCAGGTTCACCGTGAGGCTGCGGTGCCAGTCCTCGGTGGACATGGCTTCGACGGCGGATTCCTGCATGACGCCCGCGTTGTTCACCAGCACGTCGAGCTTCCCGGCGCGCTCGATCGCCTCCGCGATGATCCGGTCCGGCGTGGCGGGGTCGGCGAAGTCCGCGACGATGCCGTCGAATTCCTCGTCGGGCCCGCGTTGCGCCGTGCACACCGTGGCGCCCTCGTCCCGCAGCCGCTCGGCGATGGCCCTCCCGATGCCGGACCGGCCGCCGGTGACCAGTGCGACCTTGCCGTCGAACCGCCTCATGACACCGGCTTCCCGCCGTTGACCTCGACGAGCGCGCCGCACATGTAGCGCGCGTCGTCGGAGGCGAGGAACAGCACGACGTCGGCGATGTCCTCGGGTTCCGCGTCTGGATAAATCCGGGGGATATCACGTTCGCCCGAACACCGTGCTGCTGCAGTTCCAGAGCGATGACCTCGGTCGACGCCCCGGACACTGCGGCGAGCTCGCTGACCGAATCAATTGCGCCCTCGACAGCATCGGGGCCACCTCGGGCGCAGCCAGCGCCCGGGTTGTCGTTCTCAGGCTGAGTGGTCGAACTTGACGGGCATGGCGAGGGTGGTGAGATCGCCGCGGTCGGCGGAGCGGATCGTGACGGGCCGGTCGTGTCCCCTCAGGTCGAGCATCACGTCGGGACCGATGGTCGTGCTGACGGCGGGGTTGAGCGTGGTCATCTCGAACCGGATCTGGAGGGCCGCGCCCGTCACCTTGGCGGGGAGCTGAACACCGGGTTCCTCGTCATTCGAGGGCCGGACGTTCACTCCGTGGTCGGAGACGTGCAGCGCGACGCGTTCGCCAGGGTGTTCTTCCAAGGCGCGCAGCAGAAGATCCTTCGAGACCGTCGCGCGGGTGCTGATCTTGCCCAGGGAGGCGAGCATCAGCCGGTGATCGGGGAAGTCCTCGGACAGCAACCGGCAGTGCCGGTCCTCCCGTTCGGGCATGCGCAGCCAGATACCGTGCGGCACCGCTTCGATGCGGACCAGCGCACTGCGCCGGACCGTGGTGAGGGCGGCCTGCAGGTCGTCGCCGTCGACCGTGCCGACCCACGTCTGCTCCGCCGGCCTCGCCGGCACCAGAGTCCGGGTGGAGAGCCGGTAACGGTCGGTCGCCGTTAGGGCGATCGCTTCATGACTCGCCTCGATGTGCAAGCCGGCGAGCACCGCCATCCCCGGCTCGTGCGCGGATGCGGTCAGGACCTGCTCGACCGCATCCGCCAGTACGGGCCCCTTCAGCGCGGTGATCGGCAGACCGGGCACGCTTGCGCCGAGCGTGGATTTGATGACAGCCGCCTTCTGCCGTGCCGTCGCCGCATCATCGACGATCTTGGCAACATGCTCATCGAGCAGCCGCGCTGCGTTGTCGGCCCCGGCGTCGAGGACCGCCCCGACCGCAGCGAGGGGCATGGCGATCTCGCGGAGCTGACGCAGCGCGGTCGCCCGCGCCACCTGGTCAGCACCGTAGTAGCGGTAGCCCGAGGCAGGGTCTACTTCGGCAGGGGGCAGCAGCCCGGAGTCGGCGTAGAACCGCAACGCACTGGCGGTCAGACCACTGCACTGGGCAAAGACCCCGATCGGCATCAGCTCGGAATTGGGCACCTCGCCATCATTGAGCTTCAACCAACTCGAAGGTCAACATCGACGTGGAACGTCACCAAGGTCATGGCCAGCAACATCTAGTGCGGGTACTCCGGTGGTGACCGGCGCGATCCCGCTGAATTGCACCGGGGTCAGGGTGTTTTTGAGGGAGGCCGCGCCGATGATTGCGACCAGTGCGACGTCGGCGGCGGCCCAGAGTCTGTAGGCGACACCGGCCGACATCCCGGTTGTGGGGATTTGCGAGAGCAGGGCGAAGGCTCCGAGGTAGCCGACCACGGCCAGGATCGAGGGGCCGATCCTGGTGGACCCCTCCGACAGGCGCAGGCTGATCGTGGCGGTCACTCGAGCACGATGGCGGCGGCGAGCATGAGCAGGGGCATGGGGCACGCTTTTCGGTGGTGAGGGCCGTCTGGTGCGGCAGCGGGCGAGGGCCGTGGGTCAGGTGGTCGAGGTGCGTCCGCTGAGGTGGCGGGCGAGGAAGCGTTCGAGGGTGCGGTAGAGCTCGATGTTGCTGTCGGGGTTGATGAACCAGTGGCCCTCGGCCTCGTTGAGCAGGTACTCGACTTCGGCGCCGCGGGCGCGAAGTGCCTCGGCGATGCGGTCGGAGTGGCGTCGGTGTACGCGGACGTCGTTGGCGCCGTGGATGAGCAGCACCGGGGCCGTGATGTCGTCGACCCGGCTGATGGGTGAGCGAGCCAACATGTCGGCTTCCTGGCGGGGGGCCTCTGCGTCGCCGATGTAGCGGCCGTAGGAGTTCCGGACGGCGCGCCGGGCTGCGGGGAGCACGGAACGGACCAGGTCGGTCAGGTCGGACATGCCGGTGTAGCTGGCTGCGGCGGCGAATCGGTCGGGGGTGAACGCGGCACCGACGAGTGCGGCGTAGCCGCCGTAGGAGCAGCCGTAGATCGCGACGCGTTCCGGGTCGGTGTAGCCCTGCTCGATGGCCCAGTCCAGGGCGTCGATGAGGTCGTCGTGCATGCGTCCGGCGAACTCGCCGATTGCCGCCTGTGTGAATGCCTTGCCGTAGCCGGTGGAGCCGCGGAAGTTGACCTGTAGGACAGCGTAGCCGCGGTTGGCCAGCAGCTGGACCTCCGGGTCGTAGCCCCAGCTGTCGCGGTACCAGGGGCCACCGTGGACCAGCAGCACCGTGGGCAGCCCGCGGGGTTCGGCCCCGACCGGCAGGGTCAGGTGACACGGCAGGTCCAGGCCGTCGCGGGCGGTGACGGTGATCGGGGTGACCGGGGCCAACTGGGCCGGGTCGAGGTGTGGGAAGGGCCGGAACAACCGGCGGGCCCGGCCAGTGGAGTGGTCGTAAAACCAGGTCACACCGGGATCGCGGTCGTGGGTGAAGTCCACGACCCAGCGCTGGGCGGTCGTGTCGCAGGAGACGTGGGCCAGGTCGCCGTCGGAGAGCTCGGTCAGCCGCGGCAGCACCTGCGCGAAGTGCGGGTCGAGCGCGTGGATCACCTGGCGGGCGCCGAGGTAGCGGGCGCCGAGCAGTTCCCCGGTGCTCGGGTGCAGGATCAGCGAGGAGGGGAAGCGCGGGTCGGCCTCGGGGCGAGGGGTGTCCAGATCGAACACCGGGTGACTGTCGACCCCGGTCTCTTCTCCCGTCACCAGGTCGAGTCGGACCAAGCGGGTGCGGTCCGACCCGCGCGCGGAACCGATCCACAGCCCAGTTCCGTCCGGGGTGAGAGCCGCCGGGAGGACGGCGAGGAGAACGTCGGCGAACCGGGCGATCGGGCTCCGGTCGCCGTCGGCCCACTCCGACAGCACGTGGTCGCCGTTGTCTTCCATAGTCCAGATCAGGAGCCGTTGCGGGGTGCGCAGCCATTGCACGACGTCGCCGGGGTTCTCCGCGACCAGGGTCAGCTCGCCGGTGGCCAGGTCGAGCTGGAACAGGTCGGCCAGGTCGGATCGGCGCTTGTTGAGCCCGATGAATGCAGACCCCGGCCGGTCCGGCGGCAGCTGCACGCCGAGCAACCGCACACCCGCGTAGGGCGTCAGGTCGACCGCCGGCTGGTCGGGCCGGGCCGGGTCGACGCGGTGCAGGTGCCAGTTCTCGTCGCCGTCGGTGTCCTGCTGGAACAGCAGGTAGCGCCCGTCGACACTCCAGAAGAAGGCGTCGATACTGCGCTGCGTGTCCGAGGTGACGCGACGCGCGCCCGGAACGTCGGCGCGGGGTACGTCATCAGAAATGGCCCAGTCCGAGTCCACATCGCGGACGAACACGTTGAGCCGACCATGCCACGGGGCAAGGTAGGCGATGGTCGTGCCGTTCGGGGACAGTAGTGCGCGACTGAGAGTGGGCGGGTTGAAGAACTCCTCGACGGTGAGCAGCGCCGACGGGGTCGTCATAGATTCCTCCTGGTCGATGGTGGTGATGAACACGTGCCGCCGCTGACGTCCCGTCGGGCTCAAGTCCGCCGACCTGATCTGAACGCCCAGCCTGGGCTGCGACGCCCTTACCCAGTGGCGAGAGCCCGTATCAGGCGGTGCGGAGTGCGGGCCCGAACGGGTCACGGGCGTCCGCCGAGGTGCGTGGCCAGGAACCGGCCTGTCGTCTCGATCATTTCCACGAGGTTCTCGGTCTTGGCGAACCTGTGCCCCTCGTCGGCGAAGACGCGGTAGCCGACCTCGACGTCTCGGGCGCGCAGGTGCTCGACGACGGCGTCGGACTCCGACTGGACCACGCGCACGTCGTTCGCTCCCTGGAAGACCATCAACGGGGTAGTGACCCGGTCGAGGTGGGTGATCGGGGACCGGGCGAGCATGTCGGCCTCCTGTTCCGGCACGTCGGGGTCGCCCACGTAGCGGTGGAAGTTGTGTCGTAGTCCGGGTCGAAGGGCCGGGGGAATCGTGCGCATGAAGTTCGCCAAGTTTGAGACGCCGACGTAGTCGACCGCGGCGGCGAACAGGTCCGGGGTGAACGTCACGCCGACGAGGGCGGCGTAGCCGCCGTAGGAGCCGCCGAAGATCGCCACTCGGGCCGGGTCGGCGTGCCCGTTGGTCACAGCCCACTCGACGGCGTCGACGAGGTCGTCGTGCATCGCCCTGGCGAACTCGCCGATCGCGGCCAGCACGTGTGCCCTTCCGAACCCGGTGGAGCCCCGGAAGTTGGGTGCCAGTACTGCGTATCCTCGGGCGGCGAAGTACTGCGCGATCGCGGAGAAGCCCCAGGCATCGCGCACCCACGGACCGCCGTGGGGCATGAGGATCAGCGGCGGGGCCTGCCCATCGTGGGTGTGGGGCAGGGTCAGGTACGACGGCAGGTCCAGCCCGTCGCGCGCGGTGATCGTGACCGGGTGCATCGGGACGAGCCGCTTCGGGTCGAGGTCCGGCCACGGCCGGAAGAGCAGGCGGGCATCGCCGGTCGCATGGTCGTAGAGCCATGTGACCCCCGGGTCGCGGTCGTGCACGAACGCCGCGATCCAGTACCGGCCACCGGAGTCGGACGACAGCGCGCCGAGGTCGCCGTCGGAGAGCGCCTCGAGGCGGGCCAGGACGTCGGCGAACCGCGGGTCGAGCGCGCGGACGTCCTGGCGCTCGCGGGAGTAGCGCACCGCGAGCAGCGCCCCGGTGGCCCGGTCACGGATCAGAGGTGAGGGCAGGAGTGGGAAGACCGCAGCGCGGGTGTCGACGTCAAACGCGGGGTGGCTGTCGACCTCGGTCTCCTCGCCAGTGGCCAGGTCGACGTGGGTGAGCCGCAGCCGGTCGTCGCCGTGGTAGGAACCGATCCACAGTCCGGTTCCATCGGGCGTGGGCTCGCACGGCGCCGGGCCGAGCGGGTGCTCGTCACCGCACCACGTGGTAACGACGCGGCGGGTGCCGTCCGGCCGGTGCTGGGCAAGCTCCCACCCCGCCTCCGTGCTCGCGATCGCGTAGACGTCGCGGGTCGCGGTGGGCAGCCAGGACGTGGCGTCGCCGCGTCCCTCCGCGAGGACGGTCAGTTCGCCGGTGGCCACGTCGATCTCGGCCAGGTCGATGCACTCCGGTGCCCGGTGATTGATCTCGACGACGATCGCGCCGGTGAGCCCCGGGACCTCGTGCAGACGCCACACGCGTGACCCGGGGTAGGGGGTGAGATCGACAGCGGGCGAGCTCTCCTTGCCCGGCGCCGCGTCGAGGTCGACGCGGAACACGTGGTGGTTCTCGTCGCCGTCGGTGTCCTGCAGGTAGAGCAGGACGTCCGGGTCGTCGGTCCAGCGATAATCGAGGATCGGCCGGTCGGCGTCGGCGGTGACGCGGCGGGCCGAGGCCAGGTCGACCTCGAGGGGACCACCGGAGGGTACGTCGACGACCCAGACGTTGAGCCGCCCTTGCCACGAAGCGAGGAAGGCGATCCGCCGACCGTTCGGGGAGATCGACGCCCCGCTGTAGCGAGGCGGAGCGAGCAGCTCCGCAGCGGAGACAGGCTCGGTCAGGTGCGGCGTGCGGGCGCTCGGATCGGTCATGACGCTACTAGAAACGATGCCGTCGCGGCATACTCAAGCCCTGAGCTTGATTTTGAACCCAGCCGCGCTGCCGCCGTCGAGTTCGTGCAGGTCGTTCGACGTGTCAGCGGGACATCGAGCTGATCGCAGCGAGTCCATGCTGTTGGGCGTTCGAGGTGGGGCAAGGTGAGTGCCGCTTGGACGATGCTTCCGGTTCTGCGGCGGCTGGTGGTGGTGCGGTGCAGGGTGCGCCGATGTTGGCCGAGTCGGTGAGCTCCTAGGGGATGCCGGAGTCGGGGTAGACGGCGGTGTCGTTGTGAGTGGCGGGTGGCCGGTGGCGATGACCAGGCGGTTTTTGGCGTCGATGGCGACCTGCAGGTTCACCGAGTGCCGGTGGTTCTTCGGCGGTGCGTCCACTCGCCGACCACGGTCGGGCACTAGGGGGACGCCTGCGATCGCGACCTGATCGGTACGCCGCTTGCGCATCGGGGCCAGCGCGAGCAGGGGCTCGAAGGTGTCGTGCGCGGCCGAGTGCGAGATCCCGACCAGCGGGCCGATCTGGCGCGTGGTCAGGTTCGTGCGCCAGTACATCGCCACCAGCAGGACCCGGTCTTCCAGCCGCAGCTGCCACTGCCGACCGGGACGTCCATCCGCCACAGCCGCACCGCCACGCACCGCCACCGTGCTCACCAGCTTCCGGAACTCCCCGCGGTTCCAACCCCGTGAACGGGGCAATCCACTCCGACCCAGCCACCGAGATCACCTGCAACCACCCATGATCAACGATCACCACACCACTACAACCAACGGGTTACGAGATAACGTTCAGCGGAAGAACCGCTGCCACCATCGAGCCGTCCTCGACCACGACCAGGTAGGTAGGGCCGACCAGGCGTCGCAGAAGCCGGGTTCTTCGATGGTGCGCTGAAGCCCGGCTGGGAGGCGGGGACTGGGAGGAAATTGGGAGGCGCCAAGTACGCCGAACCACGTCGAACGGGTATAGGCGTCTCCGAACGGCACCGCCCTGACCTGCTGAAGTCGTGTCTATGCAGGTCAGGGCGGTGCCGACGGCTACCTTGACACGGTAGAGGTCACTGGTTCGATCCCAGTATCCCGCACCAGTCGTTTTTGCAGTTCAGAACCCCTGTTGGTGATCTTCACCAAAACAACGGGATCCGTTCCGTAATGTCGTTGCGGTTGCCGCTAATCAGGCTGGTGGCGAGCGGGACTTCGCCGCCGTCGCAGATCAGAGGCGTTTCGAGCCGGTCTTGCCGCGGTTGACCGGGCTGGGGCTGATTGCTGATCCCCTCTTCTCGTGGATGTGGAAGGCGTCCACACGCGCGCGTGACCAGTCGATCTGTCCGGCCGCGTTGAGCTCGGCCAGTAATACCTCGTGGATCCCGTCGAAGCTCCCGGCTTCCTGCCAGTCCCGCAGACGCCGCCAGCAGGTCATTCCGGAGCCGAATCCCAGCTCTTGCGGCAGATCCTTCCAGCCGATACCGGTGAACAACATGAACAGGATGCCCTGTAGCGCCTCGCGGTCCGGCATCGGTTTCGGGACCGTCCGGCTCGCCGGTCGTACTGGTAGCACGGGCTCGATCCGAGCCCACAACTCGGCAGGAACGATCCACGGTGCAGCCACCGAGCAAGATCATCTCATCCCGAGATCACCAACGCGTTAGGAGATCTCAGCGGTTCGGATTCCGAAATGTCGGGGGTCGAATGGTGAGTTGTGCAACCGTATCCGTCACGACAGGGATCCGTTTCTGTGCTCGATGCTGTCGCGCCAGTTCGCGTTCTTTCCCGGAAGCTGCCAAAGGTGCGGTAGGGGCATGGATTTTTGCCTATCGTCTTGTGTCGCAGGGAAGAGCGATGGAGGGACCGAGCCCTTCGGGTCAGGCTGGGCCGATTCGTTTTCCGGAACAACGTCCACAGCATCCTTGTTCGCATTATCGCGTTCTCCCGGTGGCGTGGTGCGGGGCGACCTGGTCGGGCCGGTTTCCGCCTGGTGGTCCTGCTCAGAGGTAGGTGCGCTTCGGCGTCGATGTGAAGAGCGTCGGTCGGCGGCCGGGCTGACCCGCCGCGGGTCTGGCGCTGCGAGCCGAGCGGGTGCGTCGCCGATGTAGCCGGTCAGGCGGTGGTAGTAGTCCGCGAACGTCGCGCTGCGGTCCGCCGCGCGACCTTCGGAGCGCGCTGCCCGACGCGTTTTGCGGACTGAAACCGACGGGCTACCGTTCGTGGCTGCTAGTCGCTCTCCGCTGTGTGATCTCGGTTCCATTGACGTGCGCTGCTCTCCACGTCAACACTGAACCCTGTTCGCACTGATCTTTGAATGCGATTCGGATTCCGCTGTGTCGCGGTTCTACCCAATTTGCTGGAGGGTGCCTCCTCATGACTCGGCGCGCTGCTGTCCACCAAGATTTGCAAGACGAAACCGGTGTTCTGCGCTGGTTGATCGGCTGGATCGCGCGACGGACCGGGGGGAGGGAATCCGCGGTGTCCGCAGACCGCCGCTTCCAATCCCACGGATTGGACTCGGCCGCGTTGACTGAAATGGTGAGCGAAGTCGGCGAGTGGGTGGGCAGGGACCTCCGGCCGACGATGGCCTGGCGATTTCCCACACCTGCCGAATTCGCGGCGGCACTCGCGGATCCAGGGGGCGCCGTCGATGCATCCGCGCCCGCGGCGCGACCGGCGAAAGGCGATGACGCCGTGGCGGTGGTGGGAATGGCCGGCCGCTTCCCTGGCGCCCCGAGCGTTTCCATGCTCTGGCGGATGCTGCTGGACGGACGCAGTGCTGTCGGCGAGGTCCCAGCTGAGCGGTGGGACGCCGAGCAGTGGTACGACCCGGATCCGGGACGGGCCGGTCACACCTCGACCCGTTGGGGAGGCTTCCTCAACGGGGGCATCGCGGATTTCGACCCGGCCTTCTTCGGGCTTTCTCCGGCCGAAGCCGCGCACATGGATCCCCAGCAACGGCTCATGCTGGAGCTGTCGTGGGAATCCCTGGAGGACGCCGGGATCCCTCCAGACGGGCTGCGCGGCAGTTCGACCGGTGTCTACGCCGGTGTCATGTGGAGCGAGTACGCGGGAATGCTCGCGTCCCGCCCGGAACTGATGGCCCCGCACTCGGCGACGGGTGGAGACACGAGTGTCGTCCCCGCCCGGATTTCCTACCAGCTGGGGCTTCGCGGGCCGAGCCTCGCGATTAACACGGCCTGCTCGTCGTCGCTGGTGGCGGTCGACCTCGCTCGGCGCGCGGTGCTGTCCGGCGAGTGCGAACTGGCGCTGGCGGGCGGGGTGAGCCTGATGTGCTCGCCCGCCTCAACGGTCGCGATGTCGCGGTTCGGCGCCATGGCGCCGGACGGTCGCTGCAAGCCGTTCGACGCCGCCGCCGACGGCTACGTCCGGGGTGAAGGCGGCGCCGTGATCGTCTTGAAACGCCTCTCGCGGGCGGTGGCCGACGGCGACCGGATCTACTGCACGATCCTCGGCGGCGCCGTGAACAACGACGGCTTCAGCAATGGGCTGACCGCGCCGAGTCCGCAGGCCCAGGAACAGGTCATCCGCGCCGCCTGCGCCGATGCTCACGTCGACCCCTCCGAGGTGGGGTTCGTGGAGACGCACGGCACTGGCACCGAGCTGGGTGACCCGATCGAGGCGGGCGCGTTGGGCGCGGTGTACGGCGCCGCTCGGGACAGCGGTGCCGTTCCACTCGTCCTCGGCGCCGTGAAGAGCAACGTCGGGCACATGGAAGCGGCAGCGGGGGTCACCGGGCTGGTCAAGGCCGCCCTGGTGCTGCGGCACCGCACGATTCCGGGGAACCCGAACTTCCGTTCGCCCAGCCCGCACATCGACTTCGCGGGGCTGGCACTGGAGGTCCCCGCCCGGCAGCAGCCGTGGCCCGGCGGTGCCGGCGGGACCGTTCGCGCGGGAGTGAGCGCGTTCGGTTTCGGTGGGACGAACTGCCACCTGGTCCTGGGGTCAGATCCGAGCCCACCGGAGTGGGGACGTCCGGTGGCCGAGGAGGAACTCCCGGATCGGATGCCCACCGGCGCGCCGGTCTTCGTCTACGGCGGGCAAGGTTCGCACTGGCCGGGTATGGCGGCGGGGTTGATGTCGGCACCCGCCTTTGCCCGCGCGGTCCGCCGATGCGACCGAGCGCTGGAGCCGCACCTCGGCGGATCGATCGCACGTGCGCTGACCGACCTGGGGTCGGCTCCGGTGGACACCGCGTGGATCCAGGCTGGCATCTTCACCATGCAGGTCGCCCTGACCGAGTTGTGGGCGGCCGAAGGTGTGGGCCCGGCCGCGGTGGTCGGTCAGAGCATGGGGGAGATCGCCGCCGCCCATGTGTGCGGGGCGTTGTCCCTCGAGCAGTGCGTCGCGGTGCTCACCACCCGGGCCGAGTTGCTCGACTCGGTCGCCGGGCGCGGCAGCATGGTGGTGGTCGACCTGGGAGCGGAGGAGCTGGCCCCGCTGATCGAGCAGGTGCGGCGGGACCTCGCCATCGCGGTCCGCAGCAATCCCCGGCGCACAGTGGTGTCGGGGAGCCACGAGGGCTTGGAAGTCCTGCGCGGACTGCTGCGCGACCTCGACGTCCGGTGCCAGGACGTCGACGTGGATTACGCTTCGCACGGCCCGCAGATGGCGGCCATCGTCCCCGAGCTCGAAGCCGGGTTGGCCGACCTCGTGCCGAGCCCCGCGCACATCCCGATGTGGTCGACTCTCAGCGGCGAACCAGTCGAGGGGATCGAACTCGACGGTGCGTACTGGGCGGCGAACCTGCGCCAAGAGGTCCGCTTCTCCCCGGTGCTGCGCGCTTTGTCGGAGGCGGGCAACGACCTGTTCGTCGACGTCAACCCGCACCCCGTGGTCGAACAGGACGTCCGGGCGTGCACCGGCGCCACCGTGCTGGCCACGTGTGCGCGGGAGGAGACCGCGTCAGAGGTGTTCGCAAGGATCTTGGTGGGAGCCAGAACGGCCGGGCGCACGCGGTGGTCCGCCGACGAGGACGCGACGGTCCTCGTCGCCTCGGGCAAGGGCAAGCAGGCACTCGACGCGGCGGTGGCTGCTCTCGCGGTCCGGCTGCGCCGTGGTGGTTCCGAAGCACCTCCCGCTGAGCTGCACGACGTCGCGCACACCGCGCTCGTCGGGCGGGCCCAGCACGAGCACCGGTTGGCGCTGGTGGCATCGACTCCGGCGGACGCAGCTCAGGCGCTGGAGGAGCACGCGCGGGGGATCCCGTCGCCCTCGTTATTCACCGGGCGCGCTCGGCGCGCTTCGACGGTGTTCGTCTTCCCTGGCCAGGGCGGACAGCACCCGGGCATGGGTACCCAGCTTTACCAGTCCGAGCCGGTCTTCCGCGCCGCGGCGCACCGGTGTGCCGGGCTCGTCGAAGCGGAGGGCGGGGTCGACCTCCTACCGTGGTTGTCCGGGCAACATCCGCTGGACGTGGACGCCATCGAGGTTGTCCAGCCCGCGCTGTTCCTGATCAGCGTGAGCCTGGCGGCGCTGTGGCGTTCGTGGGGTGTGCACCCCGACGCCGTCATAGGGCACAGCATGGGAGAAGTGGCTGCCGCCCACATCAGCGGGGCGCTGACCCTTCCGGACGCAGTTCGGGTGATCTGCCGCCGCAGCGCGGGATTAACCAGCGTCTCGGGTGCCGGATCCATGCTCTTGGCTGCCGTCGATGAACCCCGCGCGCGGGAATTGCTCGCGGAGTACCCGGAAGAGCTGGAGATCGCCGCCTTCAACGCGCCCCGCGTGACCGTCCTGACGGGGACGACGAGCGCTGTCGAACGGGTGGCGGCAGAGCTCACCGCCCACGAGGTGTTCAACCGGGTCCTCGCCGTCGACGTCGCCTCGCACAGCAGGCAGGTCGAAGAGGTCGCCCGACGGCTGGACCGGGGCTTGGCCGGGATCACTCCGCGTGCCGCGGACATCCCGTTCTTCTCGACCGTGACCGGGCGGGAGCACCCCGGCGCCGCCCTCGGCGGTGCCTACTGGGCGCGCAACCTGCGCCAGCCCGTCCGCTTCGTGGACGCGCTCAGGCACGCCTCCGCGGAGCGGCCGTGCCGCTTCATCGAGATGGGGCCGCACCCCGTGCTCTGCCCGTCGGTGGAGGCCGCCACGGCAGCCTCGGGCAGCACGGCCATCCCGTCGCTGCACCGGGAGGCACCCGAGCGGCAAGCCCTGCTGGCCGCGCTCGCCCACGCGCACACAACCGGGCTCGAACTGGACCCGGACCTGTTGCCGGTGCCACCCGGCGGGATCACCGAACTGCCCGCCTACCCCTGGCAGCGGCAGCGGTACTGGCTCGGGGACGACATCATCCCCACGCCGCGCGGGGTGGACGGCGATGGTGAAGGGGAAAGCCTGGTCGCGGCGCTGGCCGCAGCACCCGACGCGGAAGCACTGCCGCTGCTCGAAGCGCACCTCGCGAGCCAGCTCGCCGCTCTGGTGGGTGCCAGGGCGGACGCCGTACCCACCGACCAGCCGTTGACGGCACTCGGCCTGACTTCGCTGACCGCGATGCAGTGGCTCAACTCCATCAAGGACCAGCTGGGCGTGGAGTTGCCCACCTCGCGGCTGCTGCGGGCCGAGGGACTGCGGCCGCTGGCCGAGGAGATCTTGCTCCTGCTGCGCGTCGCGGACGGCGGGCGCCCAGGTTCCGCTGATTCGCCCGTGGAGGTACTGCTGTGATCGCCCACTTGACCGAGGACACCGCGCGGTTGCTGCAGGAGACGACGTCCGCCGGTTTCACGATGCGCGTCGCCGACGGCCGGCTGCGGCTCAACGGCGCGAGCGGAACCCTGCCCGACTCGCTGCGCGCGGCGCTGTCCGAGCGGCGCGAGGAGCTGCTCGCCCAGCTCGGGGGGCGCACCGCCCTGCCACTGTCGGGCGTGCAGCGTCGGCTGTGGTTCTTGCAGCAGCTCGACGAGTCCGGCGTCGGCTACACCTTCACCTATGCCTACCGGTTGCGCGGCGAGGTGGATCCCGCCCGCCTGCGGCGGGCGCTCAACGCTGTCCTCGCCGCGCACCCGGGACTTTCGGCGGTGTTCGTCGAATCGGGCGGGAAGCCGATCCAGCTGGTAGATCCGTCGATGTCGGTCCCCCTCACCGAGCTCGGCCCGTCCGAGGCGGATCCGATCGAGCGCCTGCGCGAGGCGCAGGTGCGCCCGTTCGATCTCGATGGCGGACCGCTGCTCCGATCGACTCTGGTACCGGCCGGGGACGACGAGTGGTTGTGGGCGATCACCTACCACCACCTGATCTGCGACGGGTGGACCCACGGGTGCGTGGTGCGGCAGCTCGCGAACGCCTACCGCGAGGACGGTCCCGCGTTCCGTCCCGAAGCGGACTACTCGGAGTTCGTCCTGCACGACCTCGCGCACCGCGACGACCCCAAGCGGACCGCGAACCTGGAGCACTGGGTGCGAGCCCTGTCCGGTGTCACGGGAGCCGAGCTGCCGACGGAGCACCCGCGCCCGGCCCTGCGCGGATACCGCGGTGCCAAGGCCGAGACAGTCATCGATCCCGGTACGGTGCGGGCGCTGACCGAGCTGGCCACCGAACATCGGACCACCCCGTTCTCCGCGCTGCTCAGCGCGCACGCCGCGGTGCTCGCCGCCCACACCGGACACGATCAGGTCATCATCGGCACACCGCACGCCAACCGCCCCGAGTTGCGGTTCCAGGACACGGCGGGGTGCTTCGTCAGCACGCTCGCACTCCCGGTGGACCTGAGCGAGGACATCACGTTCCGGCAGCTGCTGGAGCGCACCGCGGAGGAAACGGCCACGGCCTGGGATCACCGCGACTTCTCCTACGAAACGCTGGTGGAACGGCTCGTCCCGCAGCGTGACACCGCGCGCAACGCGCTCTTCCAGACGTTCTTCGCGCTGCAGGACGCACCCTCCGAGTGGGAGCTGCCCGGCGTCACGTCGGTCCCGCTGCCGTTCGACCCGGGAATCGTGCAGTTCGACCTGGAATTCCACCTCACCCCTGGGGAAGACGGGTCGCTCGCGCTGGCGTTGCTCTACAACCGGGACCTTTACGAGCGCGCTACGGCGGAAGAGCTGCTGGAGCGCTGGCGGGGCCTGGTCGAGCACGTCGCGGCGAAGCCGGACGTGTCGGTGCACCGGATCCCGGTGCTGAGACCCGCGGACCTCCGGATCATCAATGCGGTGAACGACACCGCGGCACCTGTGCCCGGCCGTCGGGTCGACCTTCTGATCGCGGACCAGGCAGCGCTCGTTCCCGAGGACACCGCCGTGGAATGCGGCGACCAGCGGCTCACCTACGCGGAACTGGAGCAACGCGTCGGTGCGGCGGCGGCCCTGCTGCGGCGGACGTGCGGCAGCGGCGAACGGGTCGGTCTGCTGCTGCCCCGATCGGTGGAGCTGGTGATCGCTCTGCTCGCGACCTGGCGGATCGGGGCGACGGCGGTTCCCCTGCCGCTGGACCTTCCCGAAGAGCGCCTTGCCGCGCAGGCCGATTCCTGCTCGCTTCGCTTCGCCTGGACGAGCGGTGACTTCCCGCTGCCCGCGCACGTGCAGCCGGTCGACCCCTCCCACGCGGAAGGGGAGTCGGCCGCCACCGATTCGCCGACCGTGGGAGAGGCACTGGTGGGGGAGGCGCCCGCCTACGTCCTGTTCACCTCCGGTTCGACAGGCGAGCCGAAGGGCGTGCAGGTCGGGCACGAGGCGTTGCTCAACCTCCTGGCCGGCATCGCCGACAGCCCAGGTCTCGGCACAGACGACGTCCTGTTGTCGGTCACGGCCCCGTTCTTCGACATCGCGCTGCTGGAACTGCTGCTGCCGCTGATGCGGGGAGCGCGGCTCGTCGTGGCGACCGAGGATGAGACCCGCGATCCTCGCCTCCTGGCCGACCGGCTGGACCTGTGCGCCGCAACGACCATGCAGGCCACGCCCTCCACGTGGCGGATGCTCGTGGACACCGGGTGGGCGGGTCGCGCGGAGCTGACCGCGTGGTGCGGCGGGGAACCGCTCAGCCGGGATCTCGCGAACGCGTTGCTCGACCGGTGCTCGGGGGTGTGGAACTTGTACGGGCCCACCGAGACCACCATCTGGTCGGCTCGCTGGAAGGTGCTGCCAGGGTCCGGGCCGGTGCTCGTCGGGGAACCGGTGAACAACACCACGCTGCACGTACTGGGCCCGCACGGCACCCCGCTCCCGCCGGGTGCTCCCGGCGAGCTGCACATCGCCGGAACCGGGCTCGCCGACGGCTATCTGGGGAACCCGGAGCTCACCGAGCAGCGGTTCACCACGATCGAGGACGAAAACGGCACGCCGCGGCGCGCTTACCGCACCGGTGACCTGGCACTGCGGCTCGGCGACGGCACACTGCGCCACTTGGGCCGCACCGATGACCAGATGAAGGTGCGCGGCCACCGCATCGAACCGGAGGAGATCGAGCGCGCCGTGCGTTCTCACCCGGACGTGCGGGACTGCGTGGTCCTGCTCGCCGACAGCGGCGCCCTCATCGCGCACGTGCAACCGGAGCCGGGCTTCGAGCCGGAACCCGCTGCGCTGGCGGCGCACACCGCCGCGTCGCTGCGGCCCGTTCTCGTGCCGCAGCACTACGTCCTGCACCCGGAACTTCCCCGTACTCCCAACGGGAAGAAGGACCGCAAGGCGCTACGCGGCGTCGCGACACCGGAACCGTCCGGCGACGCGGTCGCGACACCGCCCGGAACGCGGGAGGAGATCTTGGTGGCGGAGGCTTACCAGCAGGTACTCGACCGCGACCGAGTGGGTCGCGACGACGACTTCTTCGCCTCCGGCGGGCATTCTTTGGCGGCGGTGCGGGTGCTGCACCTGATCGAGGAGGCATCAGGCGTCCGCCTCCCGCTGCACGTGTTCATGCGGGACACGGCCGTGTCCGCGGTCGCGGCGGAGGTCCTGGCCGCGGGGGCGGTGGCCGACCAGGCCGACGCGGATCTGCTGGAAGCGTTGGGAGCACTCGAATCTCTCAGCGATGAGGAAGTCGCCGCGCTGCTGCGCGACGTGTAGACCGCCCCTGCTCCGACCGGCACGACTGGTACACGACGAGAGGAATCCGATGAGCAACGTTCACGAGCGCGTGCAAGCCCTGTCGGACACCAAGCGCGAGGCGTTGAAGCGGCTTCTCGCGGAGAAGAACGCGGGAACGGCGATCCTGGACGTCGCCGGGTCCAACCTGAAGGCACTGCGGAAGGGAACCGGACCGAACCTGTATCTCTTCCCCGCCACCGAGGGCAGCGTCGGCTACATGAACGGCTACCTGCCGCACATCCCGTCGGAGTGGAGTGTGTACGGGTGCCAGACGCCGGGTTTGGACGGCGAACGCTCCCCGCTGGGCACGGTGGAGGAGATCGCCGCGCACAACGTCGAGCAGATCCGTCTGGTCCAGCCGGAAGGCCCGTACTACCTCGCCGGTAACTGCATGGGCGGACTGCCCGCTTTCGAGACGGCTCGGCAGCTTCAGGCGGCGGGGCACGAGGTCGGTCTCGTCCTGCACCTGATGCCCGCGTTCGACCGGCCGTGGACCAGCTTGCCCAGCGCGGAAGAACTCCAGATCCGCGGACTCGTGGACTACGGGTTCATCATCGGCCGGTTGCTCGGGACCACGGTCGAATTGCCGCTCGACGAGATCGCCGCTGTTCCGGAGCAAGAGCGCGCCGACATCGTAGCCCGCTTCCTGGCGCAGCAGGACGGCCTCTCCAACGTCGGTCACGACCTGCTGCGCCACCGCATCGACGTCTACCAGGCCAACCTGGGTGCCATGTTCGCCTATCAGCCGGCGGGTGGCTTCGACGGCGAGGTCCGCATCCTGACCGTGGGGTCGACCGAGCGTGGTGAGACCTACATGGACACCAACGCGCCGTACGCGGCCGTGGTCCGGGGCCTCCGCCCGGACCAGGTCCGCACCACGCACGTCGACGCCGAGGCCAGCGCTCTGTTCGACTGCGCTGAACCGCACATCAGCACCATAGGCGAGGTCCTGCACGAGGTGATCGCGCACGCCCCGTCCGGCTCCACCAAGACACGGGCCTGACCCCGGCCGGGCGACCGGAGGAGCGATGCGGTCCGTGCGGGCGAGCGCGGGAACCCGGTCCACCCACCGCCCGGCCCGCTTGGAGGCGCGCGTCCGCCGGGGCCGTGCCGTCCGCCGCAGGGTGACCACCCGGATCCTCATCGGACACCACCGCAGCGGAGCGATGACCCCCGGGCATGCGGCCGGTGCAAACGCCGGCCGGATGCTCCCGAACCGTTCGGCACCCGGTACCTGCGCGGATTCGCAGGGGACACGCACCCGAACCGATTGAGAAGTGGTAAATGCACATCGTGCGCACGATCGACGAGTTGCGCTCCGCCCTGCGGTCGAGGAGGGAACGGGGGAACTCGATCGGCTTCGTCCCGACCATGGGAGCGCTGCACCGCGGCCACACCTCCCTGATGAGCGAGGCGCGCAGGCGTTGCGACGTCGTTGTCGCCTCCATCTTCGTGAACCCGGCGCAGTTCCTCGACCCCGCCGGGTACGACCGCTATCCCCCGGAACGAAGAAGAGGATGCCCGCCTGGCGGAGAGCGAAGGCGTCGACCTGCTGTTCGCGCCGCCGGTAGCGGAGATCTACCCGGACGGGTTCGCCACGGCCGTCACCGTCCGAGGCGAACTTGCCGGCACCCTGCACGACACCCGCCTGGCCGAAGACGGTCAGCTCTCGGGGATGTGCACGATCATCGTCAAACTGCTCAACATCGTTCAACCGACGGTGGTCTTCTTCGGGGAGAAGGACCTGCCGCACTGGATCGCGGTGGAGAGGATGGCCCGCGATCTGAACGTTCCGGCTGAGATCGCGGTCCTGCCGACGGTGCGCGACACCGACGGGCTGCCCCTTTCCAGCAGGAACGTCCAGCTCGGGGATCACCGGCAGCGGGCGGCATGTCTGCCCCGTGCGCTGCGCGCCGCGCTGGACGTCGTCGATTCCGGTGCGGGAACACCGCTCGAAGCCAAGAACAGGGCCCGCGAGGAGCTCGACGTCGAGTACGTCGAGATCGAGTACGTCGAGATCCTCAACATCGAGACCCTGCGCTCCGCCACCGACCTCTCCGAGCCGTCGATCATCGCTATCGGCGCCCGCGTCGGCGGCGTGGCCCTGCTCGACATCGCCCGCAGCGCCGCAGCGATCTCGGCGCCTGAGACCACGCACGGATAGATCCGCGCGGCTCCTCGTCCGTGCTCCCGCTTGACATCGCAGCGGGCGGCTACCTCCGCCGTGGCCGGCTGCGGCGTTGATCATGCGGTGTAGTCCTCGTTTTCGCGCAGGTGGCGGTGCATGGTTTCGGCGCAAGCCGAGCAGCGTCAGGGCTGGAGGTTCACGGGAATTGCGGCATCCGCGGACGGTGCACGTTTGTGGGTCCTCCGGAGGGGTTCGGTGTGGTGCTGATCGAGTGATCGGTTGGAAAAGTGATGGACGGTGGTGCTCTCCGCGTTAGCGTTGGTTCTGCGAGTTTCTCGTGCAGGCCGGTTCTGGGAAAGCACTGTCGCTTCGGAGCCGGTGAGTGGCGCTCGCGTGGGTAGCCGGGCTGGGGTCGGACCTCCACCGATCTCAGCCCGGCGTTTCCCGTTCCTGGGCCGCTGCCCGGTGAGTGCGCTGACTAGTGAAGAGCATCCAGGCGCCGATCATGGTCGCGACGTAGAACGGACGAAGCACGCACCCACTCGTTGTCCGGTCGGGCGGGCGATCCGGTCAGCCGGGCTCTCCGGTGGCTCCGCGAGGTCTTGCGCAGATCTCTACGGATCCATTGTGGACACGTGTGACTCCTTTGTCAGCGGACGTGCCGGGAAAGGTGCGGCGGAGGGGGAGGCGGAGTTCGTAGCCGGACGAACCCCGCGCTGCGATACCAGGCGTCGTCAGGCCAGTGCGTGCGCGCCGCGGGCGCGGGGAGCTCGACGGTGCTGGTGATGGTCGTGGTGCCGTCGGAAAGCGAGATGCGGTGTGGTGATGTCCGACATATAAGCAGGTTAGCCGTCGCGGAGCGCAATATGTTCGTCTTTTTCGGCCTCCTGCAGCAGAGTGGCGCGCGAATAATTCCGGCAGTTGGCAAGCATGGGCCGGGGGCTTCGCGTCCGCGATCGGGTCGGGAGTTCGCGGGTCAGGCGAGCGCCGTCGTGCGGGCGAGGTCGAACACGACACCGTATCGCTGATTTTCCAGTCGCGCCTGCGACCGAGTCGTCGGTCAAGGCCGATGGGCGCTTGCCGGGTAGAAACTTCACGGCGCTCCCTTCTTCAGGATGCGGAGAGGGGCGCTGGTTTCGCATAATGCAAGGGTGAGTTGGCGTGGCCGAAACCGGCCGTGGATGTGATCTTGAGGTGCTCCATGCTGAACGGGCCAGTTTCGGGTCGGTAGATGCTTAATGATCGTGTTTTCTCAGTAGGCCTGCGTGCAGGTGGGTGCGCACTGGCGCAATGGTGGCGGGCGAGTGCTTTTGGGGGTTTTCATGACAAAGGAGACGGTGGTCGTAGGGGTGCCTCGTAGCGCGGACGCTGTTGGTCGGTTCGGCGGATTCAGTGCCACGACGGTGGTTTTCCGTCCTGATTCGGATACGGCGGTCGTGCAGGTGAACGGAGAGATCGACCTCAATTGCTCAGGGCGTTTGCGGGAGTTGCTTGAAAATAGGATAGACTCGGTTGTTAACCGTATCGTGCTCGATCTGGGGTCGGTAAGCTTCGTAGATACTGCTGGCGTGGAACTGATTGAAAGCTGCAGAGGGAGGGCGTACGTGCGGGGAAAAAGTTTTGAGGTCATTGGACCCGAATCTGGGTCGGTGGTGAGGCTGATGAATTTTCTGAAGGGATTCTTGCCGGGTAGTGGAAAATTCGGAACGCAGGCGAGCGGCTTGTGCGAGGGTCCCGGATCGCCGTGTGGATGATCTGGGTGAGTGGGAGGGCGGTGCTGCGGCGATGTCGGCGTGACACGCGCGAAACTCAGCTTGGTGCGGCCCGCCGGGGACAGGGGACGGCCGCATGGGCGGATGCAGCAGGCTAGCCTGCTCGCGGGGAGACGATGAGCTGCTATTGCCCTGTCTACTGAGTCCGTCTCGGACGATGTGCTGGACGATCCGCTAGGTCCAGCTGGTGCGAGCCGAGGAGCTGAGGTCAGAATGGGGGGAGCGCATGGACTTGCCGGGGCTTTCGGGTCGGATCTCGAACGCAGGGTCGAAATTATCGTGGCGAGCCTCGTTGGAGTTTTCGGTCTTTGCGCTGATCCGCTGGCATCAACGGCTATGAGCGTCGTGATTGCGGCCCCCGTCAGCGACGAAATCCGCTCCTATGCATCGCTGTACCGCATTGATTACGCGGAGGCGTTCCAGCTGGGGGTGCCCAGAGCGGATGCCCGCGCCGCGGAGGTGTGGTTGCGGGCGATCTTCGAGTCGCTGCCCGCGCCCGCACGGGTTGGCTTGAGGCTCGGGTGGAGGGCGATCAGTGTTCGACTCGGTCCGTACCCGTCGGCCGAGCACGTGCTTGGTTGGGCTCTCGAGGACAGTCAGCCCCGCTGGGCCCGTCTTGCGACTCACGGATGGCTTGGTGTCCGGGCGAACCTCGTGCTACGCGTCGAAGCCACAGTGCTGACTCTTGTCACTTTCCTCGAGTACCGCCGTCCTGCGGCCCGCGTCATGTGGCTGTTCGTACGTCCGCTTCACGTGGTGATCGCACGGTTCCTGCTGTCGCGAATGGCCGAGCTTTCGTGATCGAGCGGCCTGTATTCGACGTGATGGGCCGGGATGCAGTCACTGATCGTTGTCGCCAGGGGCGTAGCGGTTCCAGTTGCCTCCGGCCTCGATCAGGACGCAGGTGGTGTGCTTGTCGTGGAGGCCGAGCACTTGGCGACGACCGGTGCTGGGGCTTGCAGCACGAGTTGACGAAGCGCTGATGCGCGCCTGGCCTGGACGGGGATTCCGCGGCGGTGCAGTGCTTCGCCGAGGTTGCGGTGCTTCATTGGACTGGCCTGCGCGTCGGCCTGGGAACAGCCAGGTGGATTCTTTGTTCTGCCCGGAGAACGCGGCGCGTTCGGCCAGCAGTGCGCGGAGGATACCGGCCAACAGGTCGCGTAGTGCTCGGAGTGCCAGGCCTAGAGGCGGCCTAGGTGCAGTGTTTGAGGCTGATCGTCGTGGGCCTGGCAGGCTAGGAAGTCGGCGGCGAGGTTGATTTTCTGGCGGGATTCGTTGGTGGTCGTGGTGCGAAGCGGTCCGTCGTCGGCCTTCCGCCGCAACGTCGTAGCTCGTCCAGGTGGCGAAGAGCTGGGCGAGCCCGCGCTCGAACAGCATGAGCTGCCTGTCCGTGCGTGGCAGAATTCAGTGGTGCATCAGAAGTTCACGAGTGGACGAGGCGGTGAGCCAGTCCGGAAGTGCAGCAACGACCTCCTGTGTCAGGGGAAGGTCGCCGCGGGCCAGGACCAAGCACTTCGGGCACACGAGATTCGCCGAACCAGGCCAGCTTTCGCTTCAAGTTCTGTGAACCCAGAATGCCGTCTCTCAGCGGAACGAGGTCTGGACGGAGCTGGCCGGTGTTTTCGTCGACGGCTTGGGTAAGTGCCTGGTCGAGGGTGTAGCACTCGCATAGACGCCCGCCGAGCAGACAACCCTCGAACCGCAGCAGCCGCAGAAGAAGTCGCGGGTACTGGCCCCGCAGTCGCGATAGATCGGAACATCCGGACTTGCTTGTCGTCGGCCTGGTAGCAGGCGGTTGGCGCCGCAGTCCGGGCAGGAACCCCAGGTGTGGACGGCGTGCTCGAAGCAGGTGCGGCAGAGCGGGCCTTCCCAGTTCGCGGCCTTGGCCGCCCGTCGTCCGCAGCGTGCGCAGTCCCGGAGGCGTCAGCGTTCGAACTGTTCCTTGATTGTGTAGAACGGGCTCATCACAGAACCGAAGTCGGGCGCGTTTGGGGGTGACGCGTTGGACGTGTCGATGGAATCGGCTCACGCTGCAGGTGATCTCCGCGCCACGTCCGTAGTGCTCTTGCGCACTGATCAGGGCGGAGCCCGGTTCCTGGTCGGGACCGCGTGTTTCCGCCGGAGTGGCTCCCTGGATGGTTTTCTCTCATCACTGCGCGGCGCTCGGCCTGGGGTGGGCACAGCTTGGAATGCGTTGCTGCGGGCGGAAAATCCGTCTGAACGTGTGGGCCGGTCGTTCGGTCAGAGGGTCTCGGCGATCAGCCGGTGTGGGGGAGGGACTCGACTGTGAGAGTGACCCCGGCAGCCCCCTTGAAAGGCAGCTCGGCAATGGCCCTCCAACATCACGCCGACCTCAGGTCCGAGGACGGCGTCCTCGCGGGACTGGTGAGCAGCTTCCCGGTGGTCATTGGACGAGGGCCGAGCGGCCACCGAGAGCAGAGCCGTGCTCGCTGAGAAGACCGTGTTCACGGGCCGTGCGGTATATGGCTCGATCACGCAGCACTCGGAGCTCCTCGTCTCCGTGTCGGGGCGGTTCAGTCATCAGCCGAGTCACATTGGTCCTGGAACGTCAACGTGTCTGAGCTAGAAAAACTTCGACGTCGGCGATGCCGGCAGCAGTTTTCCGGCTATCTGACTAGGCGGTGGTTCGCGCAGAATCTTGCGGGAGTCACTTTGTTCGAGGCTGGCGGGTTGTGGCGAGCGGCTCATGTGCCCGTTACGGGTGGATGCTCCGGTGTGGGGGTGTGCGAGAGGCCCGGTCGGGTTCGCGTTGCGATGATCAGTGCCGCGGCTCTCGCGCGGTATCGGGCAGCCTCGACGGGGAAACCCAGGTGCTGGGACAGTTTCGCCAGCCGTTGGGACACGCTGGTGTGGTGCAGGTTCAACCGGGTAGCGGCCGCTCGCAGGGAACCGCTGTAAAGGTAGGCGTCGAGTGTGCGCAGCAGCTCTTGGCCGTGCTGCAGCGGCATGGTCTGAAGCGCGCGCAGATCGGGAATGGCGCAGAGGTCCGCAACGGGCTCCGGGGACATCAGCACTAGCGCGCCGAGCTCGTCGGCGACCACGGCGGGTTCGTCGGCCGTCGCGTTGTCCCGGGCGAACTGGGCGGTGCGCACGTGATCGCGAACGTCCCTCGCCTCAACGGCGAAGGAAAGTCCGATGCGTACCCCGTGCTGAACGGGACACGGCGGCACGCCGGTGTTGTGCGTGCACACGAGCAGTCGTTCGTCCTTGCGCACGACCTCCGTCGAGTGCCCAGCGGCGGGTTCTCCGGGCAGCATCTCGACGAGGCTGGTGCGTATCCCGGTCGCGCTCGCGACCCGGACGAGGGAGTCGGGGGCGATGTGCAGGGCGGTGCAGCTTGATTCGGCGGCTTCGCGGTCGGCGGCGAACAGGAGGTCCGCTGACCGTGTCGCCGAGGTAGGCGCCGGTCGGCCGGTGCGCGCGGCGATCGCGGTGACGGTCAGCGCGAGCCGTTCTACCAGCAGTGCGTCGAGCGGGTGGGGCTGGCCGTCGCGTTCGATCCACACCCGTCCGCTGAGACCGTCTCCGACGAGCCGCTCGGCCACCTGCGGCTCGCCGTCCGCCGCGGAGAGCACCCCACCGCCGGGTCCGCAGCGCAGGTTTACCGGCGCATTGCCGTCGCGGATCAGGCTGATCCCGACGGTGCACTCCCCGAGCGCGGCGGCCGCGCGCACCGCCGTGGGAACATCGGCGCGGTGCCGGATCAGGGCATCGAAGTAGTCGATCACGCGGACCGAGCTCGCCGCTCCCGCGTCGAGTCCGGCGAGCCGGTACATGAGACCTTGCATGCGGTGACGCTACGAGGCGGTTCGTTCCACCTGCAAGCCCCTGGCCAGCGCGACGCGGAACTCCTCTGCGGCCCGCACGCTCACCGCTGCGGTGGGCAGCAGAGAGGAACCGTGGAACGTGCCGGGGAAGGAGTGCAGCTCCACGCTCATGCCCGCGTGCAGCAAGGCCGTCGCGTAAGCGATGCCCTCGTCCCGCAGCGGGTCCAGCTCCATGGTCGAGAGGTAGGTCGGTGGCAGGCCGCGCAGGTCCTTCGCCCGTGCCGGGGCGGCGTAGGGGGAGACCTCGGTGTCCGATTCGGTCGCCCTGCCGTTCCGGCCCAGGTAGTACTGCCACGAGAGGATGGCGTTCGGCCTGTTCCACATCGGGGTGTCCACGAACTCGACCATCGACCGGGTCTCCAGCCGGTCGTCGAGCTCCGGGATCTCCAAGAGCTGGAAGGCGATCGGTACTTCGCCTCGGTCGCGCGCGAGCAGCGTCGTCCCTGCGGCCAGCCCGCCGCCCGCGCTTTGGCCGCCGACGGCGATCCGTTCCGGGTCGACGCCGAGCTCGGCGGCGTTGGCGTGGAGGTACCGCAGCGCGGCGTAGCAGTCCTGCAGCGGCCCCGGGTAAGGGGTTTCCGGTGCGAGTCGGTAGTCGACGCTGGCGACCGCGATACCCAGCCGCTGCACCAGCTCGACGCAAAGCGGGTCGTTGAGCTGGGCCCGGCCGATGGCGAACCCGCCGCCGTGGATCCACAGCAACGTCGGCAGCGTGCCCCGCTCCGCTGCGTCCGGTGGCGTGAAGAAGCGGATCGGGACGTCCGGTGCGCCCTCGGCGCCGGGGGCCGCCAGCTCGCGCCACACGATCTGCTCGTACGAGATCTCGGCAAGCACCGCATCGGTCATGGCGTTGATGCGTTCACGAGCCGTGGTCAGGTCGGCGAAGTCCAGCCGCGGCAGCATCGCCGCCGCGGCGGCGAGCTCGGGGTCCATCGTGGGAAACGTGGTCATGCTGGTCATGCTGCCCGGCGACCGTGGTCTGGGGCACCCGTCGTGCGTCTGCCTTTCCGCGGAGAACGACCGACAAACGTCGAGTCGGCTTCCACGCCGGTGGTGCGGACCGGGCTCAGCGGTGCGCCGACCTGTGCTCTCCGAGAGGGGCCCGATCTCCGGCCGCCCAGGGCACCGTCGAAGTGGTTCGAAGAAGACCGGCGGCCCGATGTCGCCGCCGTGCCGGTGCCGAGCAGGGCAGCATTGTCGACTCTCCAGATCCGGACGGGCCCATTACCGCAGTGAAAAGTCCGGCGAATAACGAGAGCATGATTACGTTCAAGGCACGAACAGCGCCACGGCCCTCGCCGTAAGCACGAACCAGCCCGATCACCGCGGCAGCGGCACGTGGGGACACAGCACAGGTGCCCAAGCGTAATAATTGGTCGTGGCTGGAAAGCTAAGTGGTGCAAAGACCTGGGCCTCTCGCCTCACAAGCCGGGTCCGGCCGCGGTGGTTCGTACCTCCAGTCTGCACAGCGCTGCTGCCCCTCCACCAAGAGGCCACTGATCTTCGTTGTGGGGTGTGGCCCCGTCTGGGCTCCGTCCGCGCCGGGTTCTGGCCGATCGGTCGATGCCGGGTGGCCGGTCGGTTGAGGTGCGCCTCCCGCGTCGGCTGCGATCGTGTGTTCTGATCGACTTCCGCATCAGCGGTCGCACCGGACGGCGTGCATCTCGACCGAGGAGAAAACCTATGCAGTTGGCGTATTCAGCGCGTGGCGCGGGTTTTCTCGCTGCCGTCCTCGTGGCGGGTCCGCTCGTACCGGCCGCCGTGGCGAGTCCGGACTCAGAATCCGCGCCGATGCGCACCAACGGTGCGGCTGTTCCGGTGTTGGACTGGGCGCCGTGCGATCTCGCGCCCAATTATGAATGCGCGACCGCTGAAGTCCCGCTGTCCTACCGGAATCCGGCGGGTCAGCACGTTCGGCTCGCGGTGGGGAGGTTGCCCGCCGTTGATCAGGAGCACAAGCTCGGCACGATCTTCTACAACCCGGGTGGGCCGGGAGACAGCGGCAAGTACGCCCCGGCACTGACTCCCGAACTGCACCAACGGTTCGACATCGTCGGTGTCGACCCACGAGGCATCGGCGAGAGTGCGGGGTTGAGCTGCTTCACCGAGCCCGGCGACGGCTTCGACTCGAAGGACTCCTTCCCCGTGACCCCTGAACAGGAACGGACCCAGATCGAGGACACCGCGCGGGGGGTCGAGGAGTGCGCCCGGAACGCGGGTCCGCTGCTGAACCACATGTCGACGGCGAACGTGGCTCGCGACCTCGACTTGTTGCGCGCGGCGGTCGGGGAGGACCGGCTGGACTACTACGGTATTTCCTACGGCAGCCACCTCGGCACCGTGTACGCGAACCTGTTCCCCGAGCGTGTGGGTGCGGTGGCGATCGACGGCGTGGTCGATCCGATCGAGTGGACCACCGGATACCGGCCAGACGAGGTGGCTGAGCCGATGACCTTCCGGATGGGTGCCCACGGCGGGGCCCAGCAGGCGCTGCGCACGTTCCTCGACGCGTGCGCCGTCGATGAGCGCTGCGCTTTCCAAGAACCGGGCGCCGACCTGCTCGGCAAGTACAACGCGCTGCTGGACCGGCTGCTGGTCAGGCCCGTCACGATCACCCGGCCCGACGGAACCCCGATGGAGATCACCTACCAGACAGCCGTGGTCCGAACCTCCAGCTCGCTCAAGGGTGCCTCGGCATCAACGAGCCTCGGTGAGTTCCTGCAGCAGCTGCACGAGCTCTCCCAGCCCGGTGCCGCCGGGCCGGCACCGGTCGTGTCGGTTCCGCCCGCCCCCCAAGGCTGGGAAGGCGGCTATATGGGCGTGGAGCAGAGGCTCAGCGTGATGTGCAACGACAGCAGCAACCCGAGCGACCCGTGGTCGTGGTCCGAATACGCGCGACGGGCGGACGAGGTCGGGCGCGGCTTCGGCTCGTACTGGACGTACCTGTCGTTGGGCTGCGCGAACTGGCCCGGCGGTTCGGATCCGGACCGCTACACCGGTCCCTGGAACCAGGAAACAGCTTCGCCAGTGCTGGTCATCGGCAACCGGCAAGGCGACCCCGCCACCCCCTACGACGACGCACGCAAAACATCCCAGCTGCTTTCCGACGCCCGGCTGCTCACCCTCGACTCCTTCGGACACGGCGCCCGCGGGGAAAGCACCTGCATCGACGGGGCGTTGAACGCTTACTTCGCCGACGGGGCACTGCCTGCCGAGGACACGATCTGCCAGCCGGACCGGGGCCCGTTCGACCCGGTACCATGATCTCTGGACCGCAGCGAGCACCGTTCGTAGGCATCGCCCAACGATGGGCCACCCAGTGGCTCAACGAGCCGCGCTGCCAAGCAACGTCGAAATAACGTGGCACTTCTTGGGCATACTCGAACACACGAAACAGCCCCACCGGCCTAGCCAGGGGGTGACAAGGCCGGTGGGACTGTGAACCGTCGGTTCGGGACGGCAGGGCGCAGGAGGGGGCCCGACCCCGCCGTCGGCACACATCTGTGGCTGACGTGTATCGGTAACATACAAGACCAAGTAACGGTCGCTGTCGGCGCCCCCTGTACGCGGTTCGTGCCGCAGGGATCTGGCAGGACAGGCGACAGCATCCGCAATTCCCGTTCTGCAAGGCCCGTTGCCGTATGCATGCACGGAGTCGAACGCCTGCGCGGTCCGGGGCACGACGAGCCTTCGGCGCGCAAATGAACACAACTTGACAGGCGTGCGAAGAGGGACGGATGACGTCCATGGAGTGGTCAGCGCAGCGGTTGCTTTTCCGAGGCTACGCGGACGAATCGTTGGGGGGAGTGAGATCGGGACGCTCGATCACCGCGAGATCTGGGGCAAGGCGGGTGGTCGTTTCGCAGCGCCGCTCAGTCTGGGTATCGCAGATCCAGATCACCGAGGGCGGCGAGAAGGAAATCTATACTCGTGGTGAAAAGCGCCTTGCGGAGCCTTAGTGCCAGTTGTGCTCATTCTTGCGTAATCGAGCCCCTGGGAAGGACGTGCCAAAATTCGAGGAAGGAGGCCGTGGGGGGTCCTGGCCCAGTGCGCCAGGACCAGGCACCCGGGAAACTAGTGGTCCGTGCCACCTGTAATGGCATGTTCGTCCTCTCCGCAGTCTGCGGATCGAATACCTGCTCCACGGGAAGCCGGTTGCGAGAGTAGGCTTGTGTATAGATCGAGATAGTAGGAAAATAAGGGCTCTGAATTTAGGGCGTGTCTGATGGCAGGTCTTTTCCAGGCTTAAAGCCGAACGATTCGGTCATCAATCTGAAGTCGGTATTGGAATCAGTCAACCAAGCAAAGGCGTGAGAGCATACTGAAGGCGCGACTACTGCTGTTCCCGTCGGCGGCGGACGCCGGGAAGACCTGGTCCGCCGCCGTGCTTCGCGCCACCAGGGGCTGCCGTCCGATACGGTGGTCGAGACGTCGGTACGTGTTCTATGCACCCTCACGGTGAGGGAGTTCCTGATGGCATCGGTTCTCGTGGTGGTAAAGCACAGGGCTGGGCGATCGATGGGTATGGCTGAGCGTCCGCAGAATGTGATCGCTGTCTTGGGGGTGGTAGCGATCGGGGGTGGCGATCACGGCCTGAGGTAGGGCGCCGGTCCCGTGTCTCCCCGATCGCGACGAGGCCGGCGCCCCCGGGGTGGTGCCGTGCCCCGACATCGGCGCCACTGACCTAGTGTGCGCCCATGTTGTTGCGCATGCACCTATGTTGCGTCTGATTGTGATTTAGGGCACAAATTAATGTGTGGTCTGGTCTCGTCAGGTCGCGAGGCCAGTGTCGTCACTGTCTTGAGTGCGCGACGGCTCGGGATGGAGGCGAGTGTGGATGAAGCGGCACGTGGGGTCGGAAGTCGAGTTGCTGCACATCTGGCTAACTGGGCAGGTCATCGGTTTGTTGGACGAGTCCGGCCGGGACCTCGAGGGGGCGTGCGCGGAGTTTGATCGGTTGGTGCAGCGGTGGGGAGCGCCGGCGCTGTCGTGTGCGTTGGCTGAGGCCGTTGAGCAGCATCGGAGCAACTAGGTATCCGTGTAGCGTCCGCTAGCAGTGTGTCGGTGAGGAGTCCTCTGATTCGTTAGGGTGAATCGATCGCTCTTGACTTGACGTCTTTGCTGCTGTGGGGTTAAACGCCGTGCCCCCGACTGTGTCGGGGTGAGGGGTTCTGCGTCAAAGGTTGATTCCGAGGCTTTTCGGGCTTGGCGACGATCGTGGACTTCAGTAGCGAGCCGCGGATGGCCGCGGTGGTCCCCGGCTTGCTGCTTTCAGCTGCTCGCCGCGGCGAGCATGGCGACACCAGGGGCGCTGGTTCCGCCGTTCGAAGCCGCAGGCGAAAGGACGGCATGGTCTCGACGGGCCACCACCCTCGAAAGAGTGTGATGTTGGCTAAATTCTGAGCTCTTCGAAGCTTTGCCTCGTTACCTTCGAGAAGTCGGGGTAAGGGGGCCGCTGCCCGGTCCGGTCCTCTCGGGGCGGGCAGCGCCCCGGCATCTATGGGCTTTGCTCCCGTTGGGCAGGAGCGGTGGCGCCCGTCCCCGCATGCTGTGGGGGAGTCGGCAATGCCTGCGTGGGATTTCGCGCAGCGCGCTGCGCTTCATGGTCGATCTGCAGCTGGAGAGCAGTGCCGTGTTCCTTGGAATGGGTAGGCCTCTTCGGAGGGCTCATTGACCTGCTCTCCTGGGACACCGCCAAGCTTGCCCGCAACGGCATTGCTCCCACGCGGCGCAGCGCGGCGATAGCCGACCGAGGGCAGGGATCTCCCGAAAAGACCTCGGCGATGGCTGCGCCACGGTTGTCTCGAGCACCGTGAGCCCCGCGCACCGGAGAGACCCCAGCGCGGGGCCCCGGCACCGAGCGTTAGCGAATCCTTGCGCACAACCGGGTACAACAGCACCAGGCGCAGCAGGTTGACTCAGGCGATCAGCCTGAGCCCGAAGTCGCCCTCGGCCCATACCAGGTCGGTGTTGAGCACCGAACTGGCGAGGACACCGCGACCGTGCCCAGCCGTGGGAACATGCTTCGCCATGAGTCGCGGCCGGGTTTGTCGCTGTCCTGTGTGAACGAAGTTCGGAATGGAGGCGAGCGAAGATGACCAGGCACGTCTGGCTTACGAGTCAGGTCGTTGGCCTAGTGCGTTGTCGAGGGCGCTGACCGAGGCTGCTGAAGAGGATGTGCGCGGCCTGGCCGCGGTGTAGCGCGACCAGTGGCGATTGGTCTTCGGCGAAGGCAGCCGCCCCTGGTGCGCCCGGTGCTCGCACCAGGGTCGGGGAGGGGACGGCGCGTTATTGCCGCCGGTAGGTCGCTCACTCCGCGCGCTGGACTGAGCCAGTGCCCGCAAGGTGCCGGAGTAGCGGATCGCTCGAATTTCGCGGCGTCTTCACCTTGATTGCCGGTGAGTTCAGTCCGCTTGCCGCCGGGGCAGCGTTGCCATCGCAGCTGCGCCTGGTTCCGCCTCCGTGCTGATCGTTGATTGACTGTTCGGGTCACTGGTGGAGTAGTGGCGGCGGATGTTCCGGCGGTAGGGCGGGGGATCGGCCCGGTGGGAGCGGGAGTCGGAGCTAGCACCGGGTGGGGTGGAACAGCGGTGCTGACGTCCGACCGGGGAGCTGGTGGCCTCTTGTCGGCACGAGCCTCGACTCCCTGGTCCTACTGGTGGTTGCTAGGGCGGCCTGTGACGACCTGCGTCCCCTGTGTCACGTCTCGTGGTGCTCTTGATGGCCAGGTCTCGTGTCAGATCAACCAGTTGCTAAAGTATGCAACTAGCGGTTTTCGCATGTGCTGGCGGTGGGGCGGTTCCAGGGCAGGTGCTCGGGGCGTCTCGGAAGGCTCGGCTCGTAGGCAAACGGTGTGGGCCCCTGGGGTTTTGGCGAAGGGAGTCAGGTGAGCACGCCCCTGTATCAGTTGAAGGCTGAGTTTTTCAAGACTTTGGGGCATCCTGCTCGAATCCGGGTGCTCGAGCTGTTGAGCGAGCGAGACCACGCAGTGTCCGAAATGCTCCCCGAGGTCGGGGTCGAGTCGGCGAACCTTTCGCAGCAGCTGGCGGTACTGCGCCGTGCCGGACTCGTCACCACGTCCCGGCGAGGTTCCGCGGTCATCTACTCGCTGACCAGCCCGCAGGTCGCGGAACTGCTGGTGGTGGCTCGGGCAATCTTGACCGGAGTGTTGTCCGGGCAGGTCGAGCTGCTCGACGACTTGCGCGGTCCTGGGGAGTCTCCCGGTTCTTGAGCGGTTGAAGATCCGTAACCCCTGACTACTACTTGGAAGTCGATGTGGGAGCACCGCGTGTTGAGCTTGCTAAGAGAGATCCGTCGAATCGGGCGCATTGCCGAACCTGGCCCCGCACTGTCGGGAGAGTTGCTGCCTGCTGCGAGCGAGCTGGGTGGCTCGGTGCAGTTCCGGCACGTCGATGCGGGCTCGTGCAACGGCTGCGAGGTCGAGATCGCTTCCGCGTTCGGGCCGGTGTACGACGCCGAGCGCTACGGGGCACGGCTGGTGGCGTCACCACGGCACGCCGATGCCTTGCTGGTCACCGGCCCGGTCACTCGAAACATGGCGGAGCCGCTGCGGCGCACGTACGAGGCGCTTGCAAAGCCGCGTTTCGTAGTGGCTGTAGGGGACTGCGCTCGCGGCTGCGGTGCTCTTGCCAGGGCGTACGGCGTCGTGGGAGCCGTGCGTGATGTGGTGCCGGTCGATCTGGAGATCCCCGGTTGCCCACCCCGCCCCGAGGAGATCGTGGCGGGTTTGCGAAAGCTGACCGGACGATGAACCTCATCTCCTCCGGGCTTGTCGCGGCGATCGGCGTCGGCTTGCTCAGTGCTGTGGCGGGTGTGTTCGTTCCAGCACGAACTCGCCCGTTCGTCTGCGGGGTGGGCACGGCTTTTGTCGGCGGGTGCGGCGTCATCGCCGGCGCGAGCGCATTGGCCGGCCAGTCGTTATCGGCATCGCTTCCCGGCTTGCTCCCGCTGTTCGGCGCAGCCGTGTCCGTGGATCCGCTGAGCGGCGTGTTCCTGCTCGTCGCGGGCGGGGTGGCGGTCGTGGCCGCGACGTACGGCATCGGTTACGCCCGGGAGAGCCTCAACAGCCGCCCCGTCCAGTCGGTGCTGCCGCTGTTCGTGCTGTCAATGCTGCTGGTACCCGCGACGGGGAGCATCGGCGCGTTCCTGGCGTGCTGGGAGCTCGTGGCGCTCACCTCTCTGGCGCTGGTGCTGGCTGAACATGCGAGCCGCGATGAGGTGGCGGTAGCAGGTCGCTGGTACGCGGTGATGACCCACGTGGGAGCGGTGGCGATCTCGCTCGGGTTGCTTCTGGTCGTCGCGCACTGCTCCGACGACTCGTTCACGTCCGTGCGAGACGGTTCGGCGGAGCTACCGCCGTTCGTCGCCGGTGCCGCTTTCCTGTTGACCGCAGCGGGCTTCACCTCCAAGGCAGGCGCGCTGCCACTGCACGCCTGGTTGCCCCGCGCGCACCCCGAGGCGCCCAGTCACGTGTCGGCGCTGATGTCGGCGGGAATGGTCAACCTCGGCGTGTACGGCCTCATCCGGGTGGGTTTCGACCTGCTGGCGGGCGGTCCCGCTTGGTGGTGGCTGCTGGTTCTGCTGCTGGGGGCGATGTCAGCTCTCCACGGCATCTTGCAGGCTGCGATGAGCAACGACCTGAAGCGTCTTCTGGGGAATTCGACGACCGAGAACATGGGATTGGTGCTTCTGGGGGTCGGTGCCGCGGGGTATTTCGATGCCACGGGACAAGACGTGCTGGCAAGTCTGGCATTGACGGCGGGCCTGGTGCACGTGATCAATCACGCTGCGTTCAAGACATTGCTGTTCCTCTCCGCCGGCTCGGTCGTGCACGCGACCGGGGTACGGGATCTCGATCTCTTGGGCGGCCTGCGCGTGAAGATGCCTTTCACCACGTGGGGATTCGCGGTCGGTGCGCTGGCAGCATCGGCGTTGCCACCGGGGACGGCCTTTGTCAGCGAATGGTTGCTGTTGCAGGCGTTGATCCACGGCTCGCCGTCCACCGGAGCGGCGACGGCGATCGTGATGCCGATGGCCGTCGCCGCCGTTGCTCTGACCGCGGGCCTGTCGACCGCGACCTTCGTCAAGGCGTTCGGGATCGGGTTCTTGGCCCGTCCTCGGAGCAACGCCGTCGGCGCGGCGAAGGAGAGCCCTACCTCCATGCTCGTCGGGATCGCCGCGGCCGCGGTCGCGTGCGTCGGGCTGGCGCTGCTACCGGGGTTGGTTCTGCCCTCCCTCGCAGGCGTGAGCGGCCTGGTGCTGGGCGACTCGGGGCCTGCGGTTCTGGGAGCGGTCACGCTGCGGTTGAACGGGGTGGTGGGGGCCCTCTCGCCGGTGTTGCTCGCCGCGGGCCTCCTCGCCGGCTGTGTGCTGGTGCTGGCGGTGCTGCGCCTCGCGGCAGCGCGCCGGGGCCGGGAAGTGCGGTCGTGGGACTGCGGAGCAGGTCCGCCATCTCCCCGAATGGAGTACACCGCCACCTCGTTCGCTGAGCCGTTGCAACGGGTTTTCGAGAACGTGGTTCGCCCTGAACAGGACGTCGCCGTGACTCACCACCGGCAATCGGCGTATCTCGTACAAGCCGTCGAGTACCGCCAGCACGTGCCGGAGCCCTTCGAGCACCGGGTCTACGCTCCCGTGCTGCGGGGCGTTGCCGCGTGGGGAACTTCCGCGAGGCGGCTGGCGACCGGGAGCGTGCACCGCTACCTGGGCTACGGGTTCTACTTCGTGTGCGGCGTGCTGATCGTGCTGGTGGTGCTCTGATGAGCGTTCTCGGCGTGATCGGTGGTGGCCTGCAGTGCGCGTTGATCGTTGTGGGGGCGCCGTTCCTGATCGGGGCCATGAGGCAGGCCAGGGCGCGACTGGAAGGCCGTGCTGGAGCCGGGGTGGGGCAGCCGTGGCGGGACCTGCGCAAGCTGTTCCTGAAGGAATCCGTTGTACCGCGCGGCACCAGCGAGGTGTTCCGGGTCGCACCGTTGGTGGTGTGGTCCACGACGGTGGTCGTGGCGCTCGTGGCTCCGTTCATCACGATTGAATCTGCAGCGAGGCCCGTGGCGGACCTGTTCGCGGTGGTGGCGCTTCTGACGTTGGGCACCGTGGCGGTGGCGCTGGCCGGGTTGGACACCGGAACCACCTTCGGCGGTATGGGCGCCAGCAGGGAGATGACGATCGTCGCGTTGGTAGAGCCCACCCTGTTGTTGTCGATCTTCGCGTTGTCGGTGCGGGTGGGCTCGACCGATCTCAGTTCGATCGTGACGTCGACCGTGCACGACCCGGCGATGGTCTTCTCACCCGCGAGCCTGCTGTCAGCAGTCGCCTTCGCGGTGGTGATCATCGCCGAGACGGGGCGGCTCCCGGTGGACAATCCCTCCACTCACCTGGAACTCACGATGGTGCACGAGGCGATGGTCCTGGAGTACGCGGGCCGGGACCTGGCCCTGGTCGAGTGGGCGTCGGCAATGCGTTTGACGGTGTTCCTGGGGCTCCTGGCGAATCTGTTCCTCCCCTGGGGCATCGCGACCGACGCTGCGCCGCTCGCGCTGCTGGGAGGTGTGCTGGCTTTCACCGGCAAAGTCGCCCTGCTTGCGCTCCTGCTCGCTGTGGGCGAGGGATTCCTGGCCAAGCTGCGGTTGTTCCGCGTTCCGGAGTTGCTGGCGGGGTCGTTCCTGCTCTCGGTCATGGCTGTCGCAGCCTCGTTCTTCCTGCCGCAGCCCCACTGACGAGTCCGAGCCGAAAGGAATGACGATGATCCGCCACCGGAGTGCGCCATGAGCCGTGACCTGTACGTCCTGCTGCTCGACGCGGCTTGCGGCGCGATGCTCCTCGCCGCCGTGCTCGTGCTGTGGCGCCGGGAACTCACCGTCGTCATCCGGGTCTTCGCGTTGCAGGGGGCCGCGCTGGCAGCTGTCGTCGGGATTTCCGCGGGTTACGAGCGCTCCGGCGAGCTGGCGGCCGTGTGTGCGGGTCTTCTGGTGCTTCGAGCCGGCGTGCTCCCGATGCTGCTACGACGTGCCTTGGCGGCGTCCGACGAAGTCGGGCGGGAGACCCGCTCTGTGGTGAACATCGCGGCTTCGCTGCTCGCGGGTGCCGCGCTCACCTTGTTGGCTTACGCGGTCTCGCAGCCGCTGGTGGCGCTCGCCCCATCACCGGCCACGGATGCCCTGGTCATCGGTGTGGCAGTCGTGTTGATCGGGTTCTTCGTCCTGGTCACCCGCCGTCGGGCACTGTCCCAAGTGGTCGGCTTCCTGCTGATCGACAACGGCGTCACGGCCGTCGGGTTCTTGACCACCTCGGGTGCAGGGCTCGTCGTGGAGTTGGGTGTGTCGTTGGACGTGTTGTTGGTGGTGCTGGTGCTGCAGTCCTTGACTGTGCGGATGCGGGATGCGTTCGGCACCACAGATCTGGCTGAACTGCGGGAGTTGCACGATTGATGATCCATTGGCTCCTCATCGCGGCGGTAGCCGTTCCGCTGGTGGGCGCCGCGGGGTGCGCGCTGGCGGGGTGGCACCGCGCGACGTCGTGGGTTGGAGTGGTGACCGCCGCGCTGGTGCTGCTCGCTTCCGCGGGCGTCGCACTGTCCGTTGTCGAGAACGGTCCGACCACGGCGCTGCACGGGATGTTGCGAGCGGACGCCCTCACCGCGTTCATGCTGGTACTGACCGGTACGGTCACGCTGTTGGCGGCTTTCGCGACTCCGGAACACCTGGCCGTGGAGCGGGCAGCTGGACGGCTGGACTCTCGTGCCGCAGTGCTCCACTGCGTGCTGGTCCAGGTTTTCGTGGGGACCATGACCTTGGCGGTGCTGGCCGCCAACCTCGGGGTGATGTGGGTAGCGGTCGAAGCGGCCACGATCGCGACCGCCCTGCTGGTGGGGCAGCAGCGGACCCGTTCCGCGGTGGAGGCGGCGTGGAAGTACGTCGTGATCTGTTCAGCTGGTATCGGACTCGCACTGCTGGGGGTGTTCCTGCTCAATTACGCGTCTCTGCACACCGGTGCTGGGGCGGGCCTCGATTGGTCGGCGCTCGTGTCCACCGCGGCATCACTGGATCCGGCGGTCACTCGGATCGCCGGCGCATTGCTGATCATCGGTTTCGGGGCGAAAGCGGGGTTGGCGCCTCTGCACGCTTGGGTGCCGGACGCGTACGGCCAAGCACCGGCGCCGGTCGCGGCGTTGATGTCAGGCGGGATGCTGGCCGTCTCCTTCTACGCCGTCTTGCGCGTCAAGATGATCGCCGATGTGGCCCTGGGACCCGGATTCGTCCGCGTCCTGCTGGTGATCCTCGCCTTGATGTCGTTGGCGGTGTCGGCATCCCTGCTGATCGCTCAGCGTGATTACAAGAGGATGCTCGGCTATTCCAGCATCGAGCACGTGGGATTGGCAGCGTTGGGTGCGGGCATCGGTGGACGGTTGGCGATCGCTGCGGTGCTGTTGCACATTTTCGGGCATGGCCTCGTGAAAACGGTGCTCTTCCTCGGCTCCGGGCGAATGTCGCAACTCATCGGTACCAGCAGGGTGGATGGGGCTCGTGGGTTGGCCGTCCGGTACCCGGTACTCGCCGGCTGCTTCGGGCTGGGTGTGCTGGCGCTTGCCGGGATGCCTCCGTTCAGCTTGTTCGCCAGCGAGATCGGGATCGCCCGTGAGGGATTCCGTGCGGGGCTGGGGTGGGCAGTTGCGGTCGCGTTCTTCTTCGTTCTGATGATCGGCGCTTCCTTGTTGGTCCACACCAGCCGGATGCTGCTCGGTGCATCTTCCAGCGGGAGAGCCGAGGTCGCACCGCCGCGCACCGGGGCGCGCACGGAGGCGGTTCTGCTCACCGGCTTGGTCGCTTCCGTCGTGCTCGGTGCCGTCGGTGGCCTCCTGGATCCCTTGTTGCCCCTGACCGCCGAGCTCCTCTCAGGAACGCCATGACTCTTCCCGACAGCGCCGACGGCGAACCGCGCGGCCACCGGCGTACCGCGTTGATCATCACGCCGGATGCCGTGTACGCGCAGGTGGAACGGTTGTTGACGGCCGGGTACCGGATCGCGATGATCGCTGGACACGATGACGGTCAGCTGTTGCGTGCCGTCTACCTGTTCACCTGTGCGGACGACGATCGCCGCGTCGAGCTGCAAGTGCCGGTCGATCGCGCTGATCCGCACCTGCCGAGCGTGGCGGGTTTGTCGTTCCCCGCGGGTCGTTTCGAACGTGAGATGCGCGATCTGTTCGGCATCGTGCCGGACGGCCATCCGCTACCGCGTCGGCTCGTGCGGCACTTCCACTGGCCGCAGGGGTGGTATCCGATGCGGCAGGACGCGGGCGAGGCACCGGAGTTCGGAGCCGTCGACGGCCCCTACCCCTTCCGAGCGGTCGAGGGCAACGGTGTGCACGAGATTCCGGTGGGGCCCGTACACGCAGGACTGATCGAACCCGGTCACTTTCGCTTCTCGGTCGTCGGGGAGACGATCCTCAACCTCAAAGCCCGTCTCTGGTTCGTCCACAGAGGAATAGAAAAGCAATTCCAAGGACTGCGACCTGACGAGGGGCTGTCGCTCGCCGAGCACATCAGCGGGGACACCTCCGTCGGGCACGCGCTGGCGTACTGCCAGGCGGTCGAGGACGCTGCGTCCGTGCGAGTACCGCTGGCCGCGCTGCGGATCCGCGCAGTGCTGCTGGAGTTGGAGAGGTTGTACAACCACGTCACCGATCTCGGCGCGCTGTGCAACGACGTGGGGCACGGCGTGCTGAACTCGCACGCCGGTCGACTGCGCGAGCGTCTGCTCCGGATGAACGACGACGTCACCGGACACCGTTTGTTGCGAGGCGGAGTGCGGGTGGGCGGAGCGGTGGTCCGGAAGCTCCCGGACCTGGCTGCGCTGGCAGCCGTCAAGGACGAGGCCGGGCAGCTGCACGACCTCGCGCTGGGGCACAGCGTGGTGCGGGACCGCTTCGCCGGCACCGCGGTGCTGTCCTCGCAGCAGGCATTCGATCTGGGAACTTTGGGCTATGTCGCCCGAGCCAGCGGGCTGGAGGTGGACGCGAGGTGGGACCACCCGGTGCTGTCTCCCCCGCAGCAGCGCCTTCACTACGAGCAGACCGGGGGAGACGTGCTAGCACGTTTTTCCGGGCGGGCTGCAGAGGTCAGTCAATCGATCGATATGATCGCGCACTTGGCGGAGCAGATAGACGGTCGGGTGTCCGCTACGAGTGGATGCGTCGATGAACCTGACGGTCTTGGTGGTTCCGGTGTAGGTATCACCGAAGGATGGCGGGGCACTATCGTGCACCGGGTGGAGCTCAAAATGAATGGGCGGTTGAGTCGGGTGAAGATTGTCGACCCGAGCTTCTTCAACTGGCCGGCACTGCCGGTGGCGTTGAACAACACGATTGTCCCTGATTTTCCATTGGTGAATAAGAGTTTCAACTTGTCCTACGCGGGTAATGACCTCTAGGGTCGGATTGGTTTCCCGGGGGCTTGGTGAGTGAGTTGCCGCAAGTGCGGATATTTTGTTGAGCCACGATGATGCTCGGCAACGTTCGCTGAACGACCTGACTCCGCGGAGTCCGGCCTCGAACATCGCTCGAGCTCACGCCTGACTGCCGAGCACGTGCCTCCCGGGATGTGGGGATGTGCGGCGGGATCTTCCGTCGTTCTGTCTGCGGTAAGATCTGACGCTCGCTCGCTGGTTCAAGGTGGTAGGCCCGATCAACAAGCTCCTAGTTTGGCGTGCCTCGGTACTGCGGGGCCTTATTTTTGGAAGTCCTGGACGAGATCGCCAAGTGCGCGCCTGACGCGTTTGGTGCCCCACTGGGGGATGAGTGCATCGAATTCTCGGCAAGCTTGTTTGAGGTCGCTGGAGGCGAGCTCCAGCAGATCTGATATGCGGCCGGTAAGCCAAATCTGCAGCAGTGTGTCCTCATGTACCGGAGTCGGGTTCTGGGTGGCCTGTCTGTACATGGAACAACAGTATTAGGGCATAGGTACCAGCTGCATTCACCTCTTAGGGGGTATTTGGCGATGCTCTGCAACTTCCTGCCTCGGTCGCGCCGAGCGTTACGCGCTATGGCCCGCTGGGACGTGGGGCGAGTGAGGCCGCCCCTTTCATGCTGCCGTACGAGTGATCCAGAACACTAAATTCGCTGCGTCATGCCTCGTCCGGGTGACGGTCACATGGGCGTACAAGTGCTCTGAACGGAGGTTCTGAACATGCGCATCGTTGACGGCGAACCGGTGGCCGAAGATCGACAGCCGGACTGGTACCAGTCCGGGCTCTGTGCGCAGACCGATCCAGATGCCTTCTTCCCCGAGCAGGGTCAGTCCGGGACGGCCGCCAAGCGCATCTGCGGCACCTGCCCTGTCCGAGAGGCTTGCCTCGAACACTCGTTGCTGCACGATGAGAGGTACGGGATTTGGGGTGGTCTCGGAGAAGCCGACCGTCGCAAGCTGCGTGCCGCTGTTCGCTCCGGTAGCGATCTTCGCGCCTCGCGGGGCGGGGCCGCGATCTGGCGGCAGCACGTGGCGTGAATGTTCCCGAGCGCCGCATCATCTCAGCGACGAAGGAGACGTGATGGCTGACAGCACTCCGGCGTCGAACGTCGAACTCGAGCACGCCCTCGCGGCGTTCGAACGCGCGCTGGCAGAACACGCGCAGGCCCACGAACGTCATGCCACTGTCGAAGACGAGGACGAACACCTTCGCGACCTGCGATCAGCAGTGCTTCGGCGGGCCACTGAAGCATCGCCCACGACTTGGCCCCGGTCGCGATGCTCGCGCTGCCACGGGACACGGATGATCACAACTTTGCAAGCCCGATACGGTCCCGACGCCACGCCGTCCTTCGTCCTCGCTCCGCGGATGTGCCCGCAATGCAGGGGAACCGGGATGAGTCTCTCTCTCGCTGACGACCAGCGCGACTCCCGCTGAGGCTCGTCCGGTCCCGGTGACGTCCACAGCGGGGCTTCTGCCGCATTCGGGGGAGGCGTGCACCTGACGTTGCGTGCCCGATGTCGTTCCAGGCAAGGATGCAGGTGTTGACGATGGTTGTGGTCTCCGAAGGGATAGTGGTGGGAGAGCACGAGACAACGCCTCCCGCCACGCTCGCCTGCACACCGCTTTCCTGAGCCCAGGAAGCGAAGAGCACCGTGGCTGCCCTGTCCCGGCCGACTCTCGCGCAAGAAATCGTCCGTCTTTTTGGCATGATACCTGCATCGGCTGCATGAAATATCCGTTCGGTCATCGGATGGACCGAGTGGTGCGTCGAGGCAGTCGTCGAACGCGACGATCAGAGGGGCATCTCCCCCTCGATGTCGGGATCGCGCTCTCCGTGCGGGTTGTAGAGGTTCCACGAAGGTGGCCGGGTGTCGTGGAGGTCCCGTTCGAGGCCGGCGATGCGGCAGGCCATGGCCAGCGCGGTCAGCTCGGGATCGCCCAACAGGGCCGGCACGCGGGCCGGTGTCGTCCAGCTGCGCAGGAAGTCCGGGGGTGACGCGCAGCATCTCTGCAGCTCGTCCCACGGTGTAGACGGGATGGTCGATGTCGTCGAGTGCGGTTCCAGTCCCCTCGGCGCCGGAGCGTTCGGGTCTCTCCTGCTGCGGCCGGTAGGGCGTGCCCGGGCCGATCTGCGACCCGGGCACGCGGAACGGGTGGGGTCAGCTGCCGCCGCTGTCGATGACCTTGCGGCCGCCGGTGTCACGGCGCCCGACCTGGATTTGGCGGGGCTTGGCCTGCTCGGCCACTGGCATGGTCACGGTCAGGACTCCGTCGGCGTAGTCCGCGGTGATGTTGTCCAAGTCCAGCCCGTCACCCAGAGCCAGCTGCCGGGAGAAGGTCCCGCGAGGTCGCTCGGCGGCGATGTAGCTGATCTCGCCGTTCGTATCGCTTTCCGTGCGGCCTTGACGCTGGGCTCGCACGGTCAGCGTGTTGTTCTCCGCCCTGACCTCCAGCGAGTCCGGGTCGATGCCGGGCAGGTCGAACTCGGCGACGTAGTTCTCGCCGGCGCGGTAGGCGTCCATGGCCATGCCCTGCGGCGCGCGGCTGGTGCCGAACACCTCGGTGGTCAAGCGGTTGAGATCCCGGAACAACGGGTCGAACGCGAGCGTCATCACAACTCTCCTTTCCCATGTGGAGCTGGTCGACCGACGGGCAGCGCCATGGCGGCGCACCCGTACGCCTTTCTTCGGGGCAGTTCGGATGCCAAACTTGACAGGTCCGCCGATGAATCTATTCTGTACTCACGAACGGAGAATTTCAAGTCCGAGGGTGAGGCCCGCTGACGAGCCGGGTCGATCGCAGGAAGGTGGTGAGCGTTCCGGTGCCGGTGCTGCACGTGATCTACCGCTGGTGCGCTGCGGAGGCGGGCGACTGGGAGCAGTGGCGGGGCTATGCGATCGCCGATGACGCCGCGGTGGAGGCCGACACGCTGTCAGGAGCTCGTGAGCGGATGTCGGAATTGTTGAGGCGCCGCGTCGAGCCATGGCCGTGGGAGGCGGTGGTCGAGCACGTTGAGCGGCCGCTCGGTCCGGGGCTTTGGATCCGCGAGGCGCTTGACGAGCACAGCGACGAGCGCGATCACGCGTCCCGCGTCGTGCTCGAAGCCTTCGGTGATCGTCGTGCGCGGGATCAGCTTGCGGCCCTGCCGGAGACCAGTCCTGGCGGAGTCGTCGTCGTTGCGGGCGTTCCCGGCGACACCCTCGCCTGGTGCCTGGACCAACACGATGAGCGTGGGGCGTTGGTGGTCGCGGCCGCGGTGAGCAACCACCGTTTGTGGTGGAACGCGCTGGTACCTGAAGTCCGTTCCGCGGCTACGGGGTTGCCGGTGGCAAGCGAGTTGAGCGACCCCTCTCTCGGCGGTGCCGCAACCCTGGACGACTGGATCGCCGCCAGCGAGTGCGGTCGGTTGGTCACGTCGCCCGCGGCCGGGACCGCATCTGGCGGCCGACCGGCCCTTTTGCCCGCGGCCGCGTAGCCGTGCGCGGTGGTGGACAACGGCTCGCCGTGTCGCCAGCTCGCCGAGCGAGCGCGGGGTTCACGTCGGGTCGACCGCGTGCGAAGCCGTCAATCGCCCAGCAGCGGCGAACGCGCACGAGCGGGGGTCCCGAACCGCCGGACACCGGGAAAATGGAAGGTGGGCACACCGGCAGGCGGCGAAGGCGATGTACCTTATCGGGAACAGCGTGCGTGAGCGTCTGCGGGTGTCTTTTTGCGGTTGAAGTGCTTGAGTTCGTTCTCGCGGAGGCGGATGCCGCAGCTGCTGTGCTTGGATGCGGTGAGTTCGGGCCTGCTCTCCTGGTTCGCGGGCCGCTACCGGAGTGTGAAGCAGGGCAGCGGTGTGGAATTGTCCCAGCTGCGGTACCTGCCCAAATCGGCGAAGGCGGTGCTGCAACGGGACGGGGTGTCCCCGGTGCCGGAGCTGACTCGTGGGCGGTCGATCAAGCCTGTGCGGCGGCTGCCGCTGCCGATCGGCCGGAGCGTGTGGCTGGTCACCGGTTATGCGGAGTGCAAGCACGTGCTGGGTTCGTCCTGTGGGTTCAGCAACGACCTCGGTCGAGTGCTGGGCGCGGAATCCGTCAGCAGCAGCCCGGGACTGGGGTTCGCCGATCCACCCCGGCACACGCGGTTGCGCAAGCTCTTGCAGCCGGAGTTCACCAAGCGCAGGATTGCCCGGATCCGGCCGCGGGTGCAGGAGATCATCGATGAGGCGCTGGACGCTGCGGCGGCGAAGTCGGGCCCGGTGGACCTAGTCGCGGAGTTCGCGGCGGTCATCCCCGCTGCGGTGATCTGCGAGCTGCTCGGCATGCCGCGGCACGACTCCGAACGCATCCAGGAGTTGAGCGAGGCGCGGTTCGACCTATCCGGGCGGGCACAGCACTCGTTCAACGCGATGACCGACTCGTTGGAGTACTTGCGCGGCGTGCTGGCCGAGCAGCGGCGAGACCCGGGCGACGGCCTGCTGGGCGCGGTGGTGCGCGACCACGGTGACGAGGTGGACGACGACGAACTGGTGGGCTTGGCCGACGGGCTGCTCACCGGAGGCTTCGAGACGACTGCGAGCATGATCGCAATCGGCGCACTGCTGATGTTGCGGGATCCCTCGATCCCGCAACAGCTGCGCGAAGACCCCGGCAGCGCGAACGCGTTCGTCGAGGAAGCGCTGCGCTACGCCACCGTCGTACAGGTCGCGTTTCCGCGGTTCGCAGAGGAAGACACGGTCATCGGCGACGTCGAGATCTCGGCGGGGGACGTGGTGCTGTGCTCGCTGAGCGCCGCCGACCGCGACCCGGCCCTGGGCGAGGGCATGGACGAGTTCGACATGGCACGCGGTCGCACCGCGCACCTGGCGTTCGGCCACGGCATCCACCGCTGCATCGGGGCGGAGCTCGGACGGATGGAACTCGAGCGCGCGTACCTGTCGCTGGCGAACCGGTTCCCGCGGATGCGGCTGGCCGTTCCGGAATCCGAGCTGGATTTCCGGCAGCTGTCCATCGTCCACGGATTGATTTCGCTGCCGGTGTGGTTGTTCTGAGTCGGTTTCGGAGTCGCGGTCCGCGAGCGAGGTGCGGTCCCGGGCCCCGGATCGACGGACCCGAGCCTACCGGTGGCGCAGATCGTCGTCTGGCGGCGGGCGTGGTGCTGCGTGTTCGGATGACGTCGTGGTTATGGTGCCCCGGTGCCAGGGACGGATGTCATCGCTGAGGGACTGTCGGTGCGCGGTGGGAGGGGGCCGGTTTTCGAGAACGTCTCCACCGCCGTCGAGGCCGGTGGCGCGTTGCTGGTTCGCGGCCCTGCCGGCTCCGGCCGGACTTCGCTGCTGCTCGCGCTTTCAGGCCGGATGCGGTTCGTCAGTGGTGCGGTGCGCGTCGGTCAGCACTACCTGCCCCGCGAGGCCGCTGCGGTTCGCGAGACTGTCGCGCTCGCCCGCGCGGGACCGGCCTGTCAGCTGGAGGAACGGCTGCGAGTCGACGACTTGATCGCGGAGCGTTGCTGGATCGATCGGGTCGACCGGCCCGCCGTGTCCGCCGCGTTCGACCTCGTCGGCATCGACGTGCCCGGCAGAGTGCGGGTCGAGGACCTGGATTCCGTGGCGAACGTGCTGCTCGCGGTCGCACTGGCGGTGGCGCGCGGGCCGGGCGCCGTGGTCGTCGATGAGCCCGACGACGGATGCGCACGGGAGGGGCGGGCGCGGGTGTGGAGCGGCCTAGCCCGGGTGCGCGAATCAGGAATCACCTTGTTGCTCAGCGGCACCGACCCCACACCGAACCTCCCGGACGCGGTGCCCGTCGTGCTGCCGCAGCGCAGCGGGGAACGCTTGGCCGGTGCCGAACGCGCGGAACGGAACGGGGGACGGGGAGCCACATGACCGCCGTCAAACTGGCCTTGCTGGAACTGCGCAGATTTCGGGGTCCGCTGCGGAGAGCGGTCCCGCCGTTGCTGTGCCTGATCCCGCTCCTCTACGGCGCCACGTACCTGTGGGCGAACTGGGATCCTTACGGCGAGCTCGACCGGATCCCGGTCGCCGTGGTCAACCAGGACCACACCGGGCACACCGCGCAGGGTCAGCGCGTCGACGCTGGTAGCGAAGTAGAGCAGCAGCTCAAGGCGGCTGGGACGTTCCAGTGGAGCTTCACCGACGCGGCGGAGGCCGAAGAGGGGCTCGCGCAGGGGCGCTACTACTTCACGATCACCATCCCACCGGACTTCAGCACCAAGCTCGCGACCGCGAGCAACACCGTTCCCGAACAGGCCGGGATCGACATCCGGCTCAACGACGCGAACAACTACATCGCCGGAATCATGACCGAGGTCGTGCAGCCGCAACTGCAGGACCAGATCAACGCGGCGGCGCACGGGGCCTACGTACGCAGCATCTATGGTGAGCTGTCCGAAGTGAAGGACCGGTTGGCCACGGCGTCCGACGGTTCCCACCGGTTGCTCGGCGCCACCGAGGTCGCACAGCAGGGAACCGGTTCGCTGATGTCCGGGACCAGTGCCTTGCACGACGGTGCCGGGCGAGTCAGCGACGGCGCCGCTCAGCTGGCCGAGGCGACCGGGCAGGTCGATCAGGTCACCGATGAGCTCAACCGCGCGGTCGCGGACCGTCTCCCTGCGGCCGCGGACCAGCTGGTCGACACCGCCACGACGGTGGCCCGCGGTGCTGCCTTCGCGCACGCCACCACCGGCGCGGTCAAGCGCGGCACCGCGCGCGGTGTGCAGGACGTCGACGAACTCGTGCGCATCCACCCCGAGCTGGCCGACGAACCGGTGGTGCAGCGGGCCCGCGACCACGCACATGATCTCGACGTGCGTGCCGGCCGGGCTGATCGAGAAGCTGCTTGGAACCAGCAGCGGGCGGACCAGGCCCTGGCCGAGGCGAACGAGACCCGCGACCACATCGGTCGGGCCCAACGCAAGGTGCTGGACGCGAACGTACCGCTCCGAACGGTCGACTCCGGAGCACATGCCGTGGCTGAGGGAGCCCGGACGATCAGCTCCGGGATCGGCGCGCTGGAAGAGGGGTCCGGCGCAATGCGGACCGCCGCCGACCAGGCGAACTCCGCTGCCGCCGACCTCACGCGCACGGTGGACCAGGCTTTCGTCCGTATCCCGGAGACCGACTCCGACCAGATCACCGAAGCGGCGCGCGTGCTGGGGACCCCGGTGCGCATCGAGCGGGAGAACCTGAATCCGGCGGGACCCTACGGACGCGGTTTCGCCCCGTTCTTCTTCAGCATCGCGCTGTGGGTGTTCGGGCTGTTCGCGTTCCTGCTGCTGCGGCCGGTCAACCTGCGGGCGCTGGCCGGGCGGGTCGGCTCGCTCACCATCGCGGTCGCCGGATGGCTGCCCGCGGCGATCCTGGGAGGTGCGGGAGCGTTGATCCTCTACGCCGTCGTGGACCTCGGACTAGGACTGGCGCCGCGCCACGCGCTCGCCTGCGTGGCTCTGATGCTGGCCGGTGTCGCCGCGTTCACTGCGATCGACCACTGTTTGCGCACCGCTTTCGGCGTTCCCGGAGATGTGGTGTCGCTGGTGCTGCTGGTGTTGCAGCTGACTTCGTCGGGCGGACTGTACCCCGTGCCGACCACTCCCGGGTTCTTCCAGGCACTCCATCCGCTGTTGCCGATGACCTATCTCGTCGACGGGCTGAGGATGACGATCTCCGGTGGCCTGGTGGAACATCTGGTGCGGGACTTCGCGGTGCTCGGTGGATTCTGGGCGGCATTCCTCCTGACGACCGCACTCGTAGTGCGCAGACAGCGGGTGTGGACGGTCGGGCGGCTGCACCCGGACGTCGAACTGTGAAGTCCGGTGCCCCCGCACCGCTTCCCAGCTGCGCGGGAGACGCAGAGCAAGCCGCCGTCGTGGTGGGACTCCAGGAGTTGAGCCGCGCCCGGCAGTGAGGTGCGGCCCCGGTTAGCGAGCGCGTGGTGCGGCGCGCTGACGGCCGGCGCGCCTCGTTCGCGGTGTCGTAACAGGGTCGCGTGCGCCGGAACCGCTTGTTTTTCCGGATGTCGTCGTCCGGAAACAGCTGGTCGTTGGAATGGTTCTCGTCGGCAGCGACGAGGTTCCGCCTCGTCTTCCCGCTACTGGAGGACCGATGCCAGAGATGCGGTTTCGAGTGCGTTGGCCGGACGGTGCGGTCCAGCAGTGCTACTCGCCATCCACGATCATCGAAGATTACCTCGAGGTCGGCCGTACCTACCAGGTCACCGACTTCGTCGAACGCAGCAGGCAGGCGTTGCGGATCGCCGACGAACGGGTGCGGGCGAAGTTCGGCTTCGGCTGCACCGCTGCCGAAGGGCAGCTGGCCGAGATCAACGCGACCGCCCGCGAGCATCCGTCCGATGGGCGGGTCGTCGTGGAGGCGATGCACTCCCCTGCGGGGAGGCGGCGATGACCCCGCGCGAGTCGCGCTACCCGGTCGTGGTGGTGGGCGGCGGGCAGGCGGGACTGTCGGCCAGCTACTGCTTGCGGCAGCGCGGCATCCGGCACGTCGTGCTCGAAGCCGAGCGGCTGGGCCACGACTGGCGCTCCCGTCGCTGGGATTCGTTCTGCCTCGTCACCCCCAACTGGCAGTGCGCGCTGCCGGGATTCGAGTACCGGGGAGCCGATCCGGACGGCTTCATGCTCCGTGACGAGATCGTGTCCTATTTGGAGAGCTACGCCGAATCCTTTGGCGCACCGGTGCTGGAAGGGGTGCGTGTCACGCGATTGCGACGGTCCACCGGTGGCTCGTACCTGCTGGACACGACGGTGGGAGAGTTCATCGCCGAACAGGTGGTGGTCGCCACCGGCGCTTACCACGATCCGAGCAGACCGGCTGCGGCCGAACGGATCCCGGCCGGTATCGAACAGCTGCACTCGGCCGACTACCGCAGTCCCTCGGCACTCCCGGCCGGCGATGTGCTGGTCGTGGGCAGCGGTCAGTCGGGCGCACAGATCGCCGAGGACCTGCACTTGGCGGGACGCGGTGTGCACCTGGCCGTCGGCAACGCGCCCCGGGTGGCGCGGTTCTATCGGGGCCGCGACTGCGTGGCGTGGCTGGACGAGATGGGGCATTACGCCAAGACCATCGACGAGTTCGCGGATCCCGCCCAGGTGCGGAAGCGGGTGAACCACTACGTCACCGGCAGGGATGGCGGACGGGACATCGATCTGCGCACCTTCGCGGGCCAGGGCATGCGGCTGTACGGGCGTCTGCTCGACATCCGCGACGGCCGGGCCGCGTTCGGTGACGACCTCAAGTCCGGATTGGACGCGGCGGACCAGGTGATGGAGTCCATCAAGGACGCCATCGACGCGCACATAGCGGCTCGCGGCATCGACGCGCCCACCGAGGCCCGGTACACGCCGGTGTGGGAGCCGGACCCGGCGACCCATCCGCGCGAGCTGGACTTGGCCGAGTCCGGGATCACGACGGTGATCTGGTCTACCGGGTTCCGCCCGGACTACCGCTGGATCGAGGTCCCCGTCTTCGACGGTCGCGGTCATCTGGTGCACCGCCGTGGCGTGACCAGTGCACCCGGGCTGCACTTCCTCGGGCTGCCCTGGCAGCACACCTGGGGCTCCGGCCGGATGGAAGGGGTCGGCAGGGATGCGCGGTACCTCGTCGAGAGGATCGCCGCGTCCCGCCGCATCACCGACGTGTGCGGTGCGCTCACCGGCAGATCACCGTCACGTTCCGCCGTCCCGTCGCCGAATTGAGGTGAGCAGTGAGCGACAACCTGGTCTTCGACGCGCACCGGCATCTCGGGGTGCTGCCCGCGCACCCCTTCTACGGTGGCCCGGCCATCAACGCCGACACCACCGCCCGAGCCACGGTCGGCCAGCTGCTGTCCGATCTGGACGCGGAGGGGACGGAACGAGCTTTGGTGCTGCCGAACTACGGCGTGCCCGATCCCGATGTCGCCTTCGCGCACAACGAGCTGGTCCTGGAAGCCGCCCAGCGGGACGACCGGGTGCGCGCCGGGCTGTGGGTGTCCGCACGACCGGAAGATCGAGCGCGCACGGCGAAGGCGCTCGCGCTGGCCGGTGAAACCGGTGTGCGGGCGCTGAAGCTGAGCTTCCTACTCGGTGGATCACCGACGGCGCCGGAGTGCCGACCCCTGCTCGACGAGATCTTCGCGGTCGCCGAGCGCCACGGCCTGGTCGTGCACGTGCACACCTCGCCGGGCGCCGCCTCCGACATCGACCAGGTGGGCAACCTGGTCGACTGGTACGCCGATCGCTGCGCGGTGCACCTGGTGCACTTCGGAGGAGGCATGAGCGGCCACATCAAGCTGGCCGGCTCGCGCTTCTTCGACTGGGTCGCCGCCGGAAAGCGCGTGTACACCGACCTCTCCTGGGCCATCGGCTTCGCCCCGCACTGGCTCGCCCGGGAGATCGAGCACCGCGGCATCGGACACGACCGCGTGCTCTTCGCCAGCGACCAACCGTGGGGTGACTTTCCCGGCGAGTACGCCCGGATGCGGTCCGCAGCCGGTGACGGCTACTTCGGCGAGCTCGTGTTCCGCGAGACCTTCGCCGCGCTCTACGACTGAAAAACACCGTGATCAGAGGAGAGAACATGACCGAGACCGTCGAACTCACCGATGTCGAGCGCAAGTCCCGCGACGAGATCCCGCACCCGTCGCTGCCGGAAGGGTCCAGCATCTACGGGGCCACCAAGGTGTTCCCCGACTACGAGGCGGAAAACGGGGAAACCTACTTCACGTTGGTGCACGGCATCGCGCACGAGTCCTCGGTGAGCTTCGTGGCCGTGCTGCAGGCGACCCGCGCGCTGCGCAAGGGATTCGAGTCGGCCGTGTACTTCTACGGGCCGGGTTCGCTGAACTGCCTGGCCACCCGCGGATTCCCGACCACGGGGAACTCCGCGTTCCCCGGGGAGCACAACATCAACGACCAGCTCAAGACCTTCATCGCCGAGGGCGGAAAGGTGTACTGCTGCCGGTTCGGCCTCTCGCTGCACGGCGCGCGGGAGGAAGACCTCATCGAAGGCGTCATCCCCACCCACCCGCTCGACGTCCAGGACGCGATCATCCACTACGCCCGGAAGGGCGCGATCATCAACTCCACCTATCAGCTCTGAGCCCAGTTCCCAAGTTCCCATCCCGAAATTCGCCGCAGCGCGCGGTCGTGCCGTCCGGGGGCCCCCCCCCGGGGGGGGGGGGGGGCCCCCCGGGGGGGGGGGGGCGCGGCGGGGGGGGGGGCCCGGGGCGCCGCGTGCGGGGGATCGCGGGTTTTTCATGGAGGTGTGTCGTGAGCGTCGATACCGAACAGGGGCGAACCAGCACGCCGGTGGACGTGCGGATCATGACCCGTGCGGAGCTGGCGTTGCACGGGGTCCGGCTGGACGCCGAGGTCGCGCGTCCCGCCGGCGCAGGGCCCAGCGACGACGGCCACGTCCTCGTCGACGGCGCCGGTGCCGCGTTGCCCACCAACCCCGCCAGCCCGTACTCGGTGCGCGACGGTCGGGTCTGGCTGGGGGAGGAGGACGTCGGAGTCGAACTCGCTCCGGTGCGCAGGCCCAATTTCTACGACCTGAGCACCGCCGAAGGCGTGAGCTACGAGCGGATCGCCCGGCTGCACGGCGCTGACGTGCTCGCCACCACCGTGGTGCAAACCTGCATCCGCTACGCCGAATCCGACCGCTGCCGCTTCTGCACCATCGAGGAATCGTTGCGCGGTGGCGCCACCGTGGCGGCGAAGACTCCCGCGCAGCTGGCCGAGGTGGCCGAGGCGGCCGTTCGGCTCGACGGGGTGCGGCAGATGGTGATGACCACCGGCACCACCACGGGGCCGGACCGCGGTGCGCGAAACCTGGTGCGCTCTGTCCGCGCGGTGCTCGCGGCGGTGCCCGGTCTACCGATTCAGGTGCAGTGCGAACCACCCGGTGAACTCCGCTGGATCGGTGAGCTCAAGGACGCCGGGGCCACGGCGATCGGCATTCACGTCGAAGCCCTCGACGAGCGGGTGCGGCGCCGGTGGATGCCCGGGAAGTCGCAGGTTCCGCTGAGCGAGTACGAAGCGGCGTGGGACGAGGCCGTGCTCGTCTTCGGCCACAACCGGGTGTCCACCTATCTGCTGGTCGGCCTCGGGGAGGACCCCGACGAGCTGATCGACGGCGCCGCCGGGCTCATCGAGCGGGGCGTGTACCCGTTCGTCGTCCCCTTGCGGCCGATGGCGGGCACACTGGCCGCCCGTGACGGCGTTGAGGCGCCCAGCGCCGAGTTGCTGGCCTACGTGACGGACGCGGTGGCCGGGCTGCTCAGGCGGGCCGGAATGTCGGGTGCGGATCAGGGCGCGGGGTGCGCGGCCTGCGGTGCCTGCTCGGTGCTGAGGACGGCGGGAGGATGAGTGTGATCGCCTACGAAGAGCTGCTTCCGCCCGGAGGCCCGCCGATGCCGGACGTCCTGTCGCTGCTCGGTGACCGCGCGACCCTGTCCGGGCAGCCACCGTTTCGAATCGAAGCGGCCGACGCCGGGGCCCTCGCCGCGTACCGACGCCTGCGGCACCAGGTGTTCGTGCGGGAACAGGGCCTCTTCGCCGGAACCGACCGGGATGATCGGGACGATGATTCGCGGACGGTCGTCCTGGTGGCCCGCTCCGGCGATGGTGGAGTGCTCGGGGGAGTCCGGCTCGGTCCGGCGACCGACGGCCCTGATCTCGGTTGGTGGTACGGCGGAAGACTGGTCGTCGATGGTGCGGTGCGCGGAACGCGCGGAGTGGGTCCGGCGCTGGTGCGCGCCGCCTGCGCGCACGCCGAGGCCGCCGGTGCGCTGCGGTTCGACGCGACGGTGCAAGTGTGCAACGAGCCCCTGTTCGCACGACTGGGCTGGGACCGGGTTCGCGAGGTCGACGTGGCCGGTGTGCCGCACACGTTGATGCGCTGGCCCGTGCGTCGCGTGCACGATCTCGTGGAGGCGACCAAAGCTCCGCTGGGGCCGCTGCTGGACGCGGCCACCGGACCTCCTGGTGCATTCGGCGGCGCCGGATTCGTGGGTGACGACGGAGCCCCGGTCCCGGGCAGTGACCTGGTGGCGGCGTGTGACGCGATCGTCCCGGCGATGGTCGAGCGCGACCCGGAGTGGGCCGGTTGGTGCGCGGTACTGGCCAACGTCAACGACCTCGCCGCGATGGGAGCGGAACCGGTCGGGCTGCTCGACGCGATCGGTGCCAGGAACACCGCGCACGCCGGACGCCTGGTCGCCGGGCTGCGGCGTGCTGCGGACGCCTACGGCGGGATTCCGCTGCTCGGCGGGCACACGCAGCTCGGCGTGCCCGGCTCGTTGTCCGTCACCGCGCTCGGGCGCACCGCCCATCCCGTCCCGGGCGGCGGTGGCCGCGCGGGACACGAGGTCCGGCTGACCGCGGATCTCGGCGGTGGCTGGCGCCACGGCTACCGAGGTCGGCAGTGGGATTCCACCAGTCACCGGCGCACGCCAGAACTGCGCGCCATGCTCGGCGCGGTGGCCGCCGCGAGACCGGCGGCGGCCAAGGACGTCTCGATGGCCGGGGTCGTGGGCACCCTGGGCATGCTCGCTGAAGCCAGCGGGTGTGCGGCGGTACTCGACGTCGCCCGCGCGCCGCGCCCCGCCGGAGCGACGTTGGGCGACTGGCTGACGTGCTTCCCCGGCTTCGCGGTCCTCACCACCGATGACGCGGGGAGCGACCCGCTGCCGGCGGGACCCGCCACCGGTGCCACGTGCGGAGAACTGGTGCGGGGCGGGGGCGTCGGGTTGCGGTGGCCCGACGGCGAGATCACAGCAGCGATCACCACGACGGTGACTGGAATGGGGGATGCATGAGCACGTTGCGCCTTGCCGCCGTCGCCGCCGAATTCGGCCGCGACCTGGAACAGGACTTCCTGATCGTCGAGAAGCTCGTCGAGCGGGCTCGGTCCGCGGGTGTCCAGCTGCTGGCCCTGCCGGAGGCATGTCTCGGCGGTTACCTGCTCGGTCTCGACGGCTCCGCCGCCGACGACCCGGGACCTCCCGCGCTGGAGCTGGACGGGCCCGAAGTGCGGCGGCTGGCCGCTCTCGCCGGGAACATGACCGTCGTAGCCGGATACTGCGAGCGGGCCGGGGACCGGAAGTTCAACAGCGCGGTCTGCGTCAGCGGCGACGGCGTGCTCGGCAACCACCGCAAGGTGCATCAGCCGCTGAGCGAGAACGCCAGCTACGACTCCGGCGACTCCTTCCACGCCTTCGACACGCCCGCCGGACGGCTGGGCATGCTGATCTGCTACGACAAGGCGTTCCCCGAAGCGGCTCGCGCGTTGGCTCTCGACGGTGCGGAGATCGGGGTCTGCGTGTCCGCTTGGCCGGGGTCGCGCACCAACGCCGCGGCGGATCTCGCGCAGGACCGGTGGAAGCGCCGCTTCGACCTGTTCGACCGGGCCAGGGCTTTGGAGAACCAGGTGCTGTGGCTTTCGGCGAACCAGGCGGGAACCTTCGGTTCGCTGCGCTTCGTCGGCAGCGCCAAGGTCGTCGATCCTGGAGGCGAGGTGCTCGCCGACACCGGAGTCGAAGGAGGGGGCGCGGTCGCTGACGTCGACGTCGACCGCGCGCTCGAAGCGGCGCGCAGGCACATGGGACACCTCCGCGACCGGCGGCCCGATGCCTACCTGGCTGGCGCGGGCCTGTCATGAGCCTGGTCCGCATCGGCGCTGCGGCAGCGCATTTCGGACGTGACCTCGAATTCGACCTGGCTCGCATCGCCAAGCTGATCGACGATGCTCGTCTGGCCGGTGCCGGGTTGCTGGTCCTGCCCGACGCCGCCCTCGGCGGCTACCTCGCGGAGCTGCGTCACCCCGGCGCGGACGCGCTGCCGCCCGCGCTCGCTCCCGACTCGCCGATGATCCGGCGAGTCGCCTCGCTGGCTGCCGACATGGTCGTCTGCGTCGGCTACTGCGAGGACGGCGGCGACGTGCGCTACAACGCCGCGGTGTGCGTCAACGGGGACGGTGTGCTCGGCAGGCACCGCAAGGTGCACCTGCCCGCTGGTGAGACGCAGGTCTACTCGCCGGGCGAGTCCTTCGCGGCATGTGACACCCCGATCGGCAGGGTGGGCATGCTCATCGACTACGACAAGACCTTCCCCGAAGCCGCGCGGTCGTTGGCGCTGGATGGTGCGGAGGTGCTGGCCTGTCTATCGGCTTGGCCGACCAGCATCACCAATCGCGCACCGCGAATGGCCCAGGACCGGCAGGCCAAGCTCTTCGACCTCTACGACCAGACGCGCGCGGCGGAGAACCAGGTCGTGCTCGCTTCGTCCAACCAGACGGGGACCACGGGTGCTATGCGGTTCTTGGGCCAGGCGAAGGTCGTCGGACCCGGCGGGGACGTCCTGGCCCGCACCTGGTCCAAAGCAGGGCTCGCCATCGCCGAGGTCGATGTGGCGGCTGAAATCGAACGTGCCCGGCGAGTGCTGCACCACTTGGGCGAGCTGCGGCCGTCGTCCTACCGCGGGGGTGGCAGATGAAGATCGCGTTGGTGAGCTACTCGACCAAACCGCGTGGCGGTGTGGTGCACACGCTGGCACTGGCCGAAGCGCTGGCGGCAGCAGGCGAGGATGTGGCGGTCTGGACTCTGGGACGCGGCGGTGACACCGGATTCTTCCGGCCGGTCCACGACGCCGTCGAGGTGCGGATCGTTCCGTTTCCCGACCGGCCGGGCGGCGAAACGGTGGGCGAGCGGGTGTTGCGCTCGATCGAGGCGCTCGGTGCGGCGTTCACCCCGGACGAGTACGACGTGGTGCACGCCCAGGACTGCATCAGCGCCAACGCGGTCGGCGACTGCGTGCGCACGGTGCACCACATCGACCACTTCAGCACACCGGAGCTGGCAGCCTGCCACGAGCGCGCCATCATCACCCCGCACTCGCACGTCTGCGTCTCGCACTCGGTCGCCGACGAGCTGAGTGCGGGATGGGGCGTTGAAGCCGAGGTGATCCCGAACGGGGTCGCCTACGAGCGGTTCGCCGATACCACCGAACAGGACCGGCGGTACTGGACCGACAGGCTGGGCCGCTACGTGCTCACCGTCGGCGGAATCGAGCCGCGCAAGGGATCGCTGGATCTGTTGGAGGCATACGTGCTGCTGCGCGAGCGGCAACCCGATGTCGCACTGGTCATCGCAGGCGGCGAAACCCTCTTCGACTACCGCGACTACCGGCGGCGCTGGGAGGACCGCGCGGTGGAGCTCGGCGTCGAACCGGTGGTGCTGGGACCCGTCGCCGAGCACGAACTTCCCGGCTTGGTCGCCGCCGCGAGCGCCTTCGCGTTCCCGTCCACCAAGGAGGGATTCGGATTGGCCGCGATGGAAGCGTTGGCGGCCGGAACTCCATTGGTAGTGCGAGAGCTCCCGGTGCTGAAGGAGGTTTTCGGTGCCGCGGCTCGTTTCGCCGACGGGGCGGAGTCCTTCGCGGCCGAGCTCGCGGCCGCGCTGGCCGATGACGACCTGGATCGCCGGGAGGCCGGGCGAACGCTGGCCGCCGCGCACACGTGGCAGACAGCGGCCGAGCGCCACATCGCGTTCTACCGCTCCCTCAGGCGGGGTCGTTCCTGAGCGGAGCGGCCCCGCGTGCTTCCCTGGCCACGATCTTCTCTGAACCCGATGGTTCGAGCGGCCGCGCAGGATGACCTCTCCTAGTGTTGCGATCATGACCGAGGACTACTTGACCGATTGGAACGCCGATGGGGTGGCGGAGCGCTTCGCGGAGTTCGACACCGCGCTGTGGTGGCGGCTTGGTTATCGCGCCCTGCCGCAGTTGCTCGCACCTGACCGGTTCGACGGAGAGCGCCCGACCTTACTGGACCTGGGGTGCGGGGACGGGACGGTCACGTCATGGATCGCGCAGCACACCGCCAGCGCCGTGGTCGGCGTGGATCGATCGTCGGTGATGATTCGCGCGGCTCGGCGCGGTGCGGACCCGGCGGGACACACCAGGTTCATCCACAGGCCGGCAGACCGCACCGGTCTCCCCACCGACTCCATCGATGCGGCGTGGGCCGCTTTCCTGGCGGTGTGCTTGCCGGACATGGCAGCACTGCGGGCAGTGGTCGCCGAACTCGCACGCGTAGTACGGCCCGGGGGGCGCGTGGTGCTGCTCGACAGCCATCCCGACACCACGGGAGTGGATTTCGGAGACCTGGTACAGGGCGAACTAGACGTGAGCTATTCCGAAGGGGATCGGCTCCCGGTCCGGATGCGGCGGCAGGACGGCAGCTGGAGCTCGATCACCGACACCTACTGGTCGCGCGCCACTTACGATTCGGTGCTGGGCGAGGCCGGGTTCGAGGACCTCGAGCAGTGCGAGCCGCTGCTGGACCCTGCTAACGGGGCGGAGGGCGATCCGGTTGAGCCGGAACGACGGCAGCGATGGCACGCAGCGACGGCACGACCCCCGTTCCTGATCGTGAGCGCCCGCAGACCGCTTGTCAGGAGCTAGGCCGAGCCGGACTGCGTGCATCACAGCGTCCGAACCGCGGACCCGGCACCCGACGGCAGCCGGGGCGGAGGATGCCGCGTGCTCGTCGGGACGGTGATCGATGCTTCCTGGAAGGGCACAGGGCATTCGTTTTCCTCAGCGGGCGGCCAGATGAGCCATTCTCCCGCCGTGGCAGAGGCATTGGTACCCGGTAGACTCAGGCCAGCGGGATGACGTGCGGAGCAATTCGAGCGCAGCGTCCGCCGAACTCCGCAACAGTGGATGTGCGCAACGCGATGGGCATGATCCGGACGCCGCAATTTCGGCAAGGCGGGAGTAGGACCGCCCCTGTGACCTGCGCACCCGGGTGCCCGCGAGGCATAGCTCGCCGTCACCGGATGCGATGAAAAGGATGGAACCGACCGGTGAACCGAGCTTCCGCCTGAACGGATGCTCGCTCAGGCCGGATGTGAACCCGCGGTCCGCCGCGGACGGGGCAGGCAGGAGAACGAACCGATGTCGTGGAGGTGGCCCCGCACGGCTTGGCTCGTCATGTCAGTGGTGGCCGTGCCCACCGCGCTGGTCATGTCAGGCGCGCTCGCGGAACCCGTTAGGTGGGCCGTAGCGGATTTCACGGGCCTCGTCGGTGCCCTCGCGGCCGCCGTCGCGTTCGCCTGGACTGGCCGAGCACCTTTCGCGTCGGGCACGGGTCGGTGGTGGCGGCCGCTCATGGCCCTCGCCCTCTTCGGTTGGGGCGTGGGGCAAGCCGTATGGACGTGGCATCGCAGCGTGGACATGCGGGCAGCGACCTTCCCGGATGTCGAGAACGCGCTCTACCTGGGACTGCCGGTGTTCACCTTCTTCGCATTGCTGCACATCGCCAAGAACGAGCATGCCCGCACCGGTTCCACCGACGCCATCACGCGCCCGCGCGTCCTGGTGATCGACGGATTGATCGTGGCGACCAGCTTGCTCGGCCTGGTGTGGCAGGTCACGTTCGGTGCTGCCGTGGAACGCGGATCCGCCAGTCTCGGCGAGGTGTTGCTGGCGGCGTCCTATGCGGTGGCCGATCTCGTCCTCATCGTCCTCGCAGTGCTCATATCGGTCCTGTTGCGTCGCAGCTGGCGACTTCCGCTGGCGTGGCTGCTGGCCGGGCTCATCGCGATCGGTGCTTCGGACGCCCTCTACGCGTTTTCCATCAGCAACAACAGCCCTGCTCCGCCGAACGTTGCCGATGTGGGGTACATGATGGCGCCCTACCTCATGCTTGTCGCCGCGCTCGCCCCGGAGAACGGACTGTCCCGCGTGGCGACCAACCTCCCCCCACTCGTCCTTCCCTACGTCCCGCTGGCGGCGGTGTGCGCGTTCACTGCCGTGCGAGCGACCATCGACAGCCCGCGTCCCGCGGAGGTCTACTTCCTCGTCGGGGTCGTCGGCCTGGTCGTGGTGCGACAGCTCATGACGGCGCGTCGGCTGCAGGAGGTCCATCAGCGTTTGCGTCACCTCGCCACGCACGATCCGCTTACCGGGGTGGCGAACCGGACACTTCTGCTGGACGTCCTCGGACAGGCCCTACCTCAGGCCCACGCCCAGCACACCGCCCTCGGCCTGCTTTACATCGACCTGGACCAGTTCAAGGAGGTCAACGACCGGTGGGGGCACCAAGCGGGCGACACCGTGCTGCTGGCGACGGCTACCAAGCTACGAGCTGAACTCGACGGTAGGGCCACCCTCGCCCGCCTCGGCGGGGACGAATTCGTGGTCCTGCTCAACCCGGCACCCGCCGACCCGGAAGCGCTGTGCTCCCGGCTCCGCGAACGCCTGGCCGAACCAATTCTGCTGGACGGCGAGAAGTACCGGATCACCGCCAGCTTCGGGTACGTCCCGCTCGAACCGAACGACACGGCGCACCACGCGCTCAGCCGAGCCGATGCGGCGATGTACTCGGCCAAGCGGGCTGAACGGCCGGAAGGTTAGGCAGCGTGCCGCGGCTGAGGTCTTCGTCTGGGGGTGACTCGACTCCGAGTTCTTCATCGACCCGTCATGTGAGGCCCGTGATCAGGTAGAACGGCGCGTGAACGGCTGGTTGGGAGGAGGATTGCGCGAGCGTGCGGGCCAGCGGCACGTCCATCCGGTCCACCGTGAACCCGGCGGACTCCAGCATTCCGCGAACTGATCCGACCGGTCGGTGAAGCCGACGGGAGCGCGTCCACGTGCCGTCGCGCCGTTGGAGGCTGAGGGGCACCACCTCGCCTGGACGGGGAGATCGGCCGGGTGGGCCGTAAACGACCCCTGGGAAGTGGATGCCGACGGCCGAAGGGTTGATATCGAGGACGGTGAAGCGGGAACCGGGCCGCAGGACGCGCAAGACTTCGGAGAAGAGTTCCTCGACCAGATGGTCGAGGAACTCACAGCTGACGACGAAACCTGCGTAGGCGGCGTCGGCGGAGGAGTCCGGGATGCCGGGCAGGGATCCTCGTGGGGTTCGTCGATACCGGACTCCGGGCGTCGGTCTCTCCTCGGCCGTTCTGATCATCGCTGGCGAAGGGTCCGTTCCGAGCACCTGCGCGCTATGAGCAGCGGCCAGCCAGCGCGCGGACTTGCCCGTGCGGCAGCCGACGTCGAGGACTCGGTCGCCGGGCACGATGCGCAGATGGTCGGGTAGGTGGCGGTACCCGTGGTCCCACCAGAACGCGTCGTCGAGCGCGTCGTAGTCGTCGACCTCGGACTGCACGCTGCGGATCGACGACGTCGACTCATCGAATGCGGACGGCTCGAGCATGTGGAAAAAGGTCACTGGCCGCACTCCCCTCAGTCCCTCGGCCGACGAGCGAACGAATCGGTGTTCCGCGCGGCGATGCCGCCTCGGATTTCCTCCGCCCTTGTCGATGCGAGCAGCTCGCGCGGTCTCTCGCCACTGTGATGCGACGCACTGCTCGGCGACCGATCCGCGCAACGTGCGCCGATGTGCGATCCGACCTCGCCCGGGCGCATCCTCCGTTGCCGCACACGGTCGCACCATCCGCCAGGGAAGTTCGAACGAGCGCTGTAGCACGAGAGCGACCCGGCCGATCTCGAAGTGGACAATATCTGCAGCGGTGGGTGTAGACATGACGCCATAGCGGTGCTAGCCTTCCTCTCAAGGAAGTAGAAGAGGATGTAGTAGCGCGATCGGTGATTGACGCGATGGTCGACCGGGCAGGCGGAGACGCGCAAAGCGGCCTCCGCCTCAGGGTCGAGTGAAGGTCATCTGCGGGTGCGGGAAGGGAGGTGTCGTATCGCAAGGTTCGGCGCCGCGTCGTCCTCGTGTTCGTTGGTGGATGAGCGGCAGTGGTAATTGACTGGAACATCTCCCTCCAGGCCCCGGTGTACCGACGGTGCACCGGGGCCCTTGTTCGCGAGGGGCCGGGAGGGTGTATGGGCGAGGAGCGCGCCGAGATCGAGGACAAGTTCGAGGACGCCGACTATCCGGCTTACACGATGGGCCGGGCGGCGGAGATGGTGGGCGTGACGCAGCCGTTCCTGCGGTCGTTGGAGGGGACGGGGCTGGTGGTTCCGGTGCGATCCGGCGGGGGGCATCGGCGGTATTCGCGTGCGCAATTGCGACGGGCGTCGCGGGTGCGTGAGCTGGTTGATCAGGGCATGCCGGTATGGGGTGCTTGCCGCATCATCGCGTTGGAAGATCAGCTCGCTCAGCTGGGTGCGGCGCCTGTGGAACAGCAGGGCTGAACCCTTCCTGCTGGGACGCGGTCGAGATCGCGCGTGGAGCGTAGCGGGCATGTTGCGGAGTTCACGTTTGGCGCATGCTCACACAAATGGCCGAAGATGGTTTCGATTGATCGCTCCGGACGCGGGGACCGACGTGCTCGTGCGCTAGTCATCGACGGCACGGGTTTCCGCAGTCTGAACAAACAGCAGATACCTTAAGAATCAATCCGGGGCCCAAGACCGGAGGCTGAACCGTCCGCGATGTATGAGTCGTGCCGAGTTGAGTCGGCTCCTGCTCCGTGGGGCCAGGTACCTGCCCTGCTTCCCGTAGCCGCCGAACGGTGACACAGCGGAGGTAGTTGTAGCCCGCGTCGCCTCGCGAGCGCGACCGCGGTGCCCTCAGCTCTGCTCGAAGCTGCGGTCATCGCTAGCAGCCGCTACTCGTGGACTTGCACGCAGCCGAATACTGCTGTCGATCAGCAGATAACTTTCGGGTACAAATGGGCTGGGAAGTCCCTCGACTGCATCGTAGTCTCTATGCGGACCATGAATTTCCGCCCCAGCATGCTTGCCGTCGCCGCAGCGAGCGGCCTGTCCATCATTTTCGCCAACACCACGATAGACGCGGCCAGCGTGCTCTGCCTGTTCGCCCTCAGCGCCTTATCACGGGTGTTTCGATGACGAACGGCGCCGTGACGCCATGGCCAGTCCGATCTCGGGCGTGGTCGGGTGAGCGATCCGTCGGCCCGCAGGCCTCCCGGGTGCACTCGGCTTGCGAGGTCGCCGCGGAATCTCAGATGGGAGTGGTCGAGCTCTGCCGTGGGGTCTGTGGAGTTGCCGGTGTCGTTGACCGCGTCGTTGAGCAGTGCTGAGGAGCTGGTCAACATGCTCGACCGCGTCGATCTGCATAACGCCTACGACGCGGTATGGGTGCTCTGGCAGGCCGAGTTGTTGTACCACTGGACCACGGTGATGGCTGCGGAAGCGCCCGACTATCCGGGCTTGGCCGCGGGACTCGCTGAATTCGCCGTCACTGCTATCGAGCGAGTCCGTCACACCGAGACATGACGTTGCATGCTCCTTCGCTCACCCTGTCCTCAGGGGTACAACCTCATCTGGAAGCTGCGGGATGCGCGTGGGAGCGACAGTACCCATGCTGGACATTGCAAGACACCATGCCGAGCAGGACACGAGGGGGATGGCGATGTTGACAGCGTTGCGGAACTGCGGAGTCCGCTCAGACCACTTGTTCACGGCAGGAGTGGTATCGATCGGTTTGAGCGTGGCCAGTTGGGTGTCTTCCCGGAAAGCTGAGGACATCGCCCGTGCCGACAGGTGGGGCATCTTCGTTGGGGAGTGGGCGCCGGCGTTCTTCGCGCTCGGTGCTGCGCTTCGCATCGACGAAACGCGTCGGTAGGCCGCGATGCCGAGGGGCCCAGGACGTCGCACACCAGGCCCTTCGGCCATGAGTCGCGCTCTCCAACAGCGGACCTCGGAGTCGGCTGTCTACCCACCAGATAAGGGGCCTGGAAACGAGGCCGCCCTGTCCCGGCCCGCGCTGCTCATCCGGGAGTCCGCGACCTGCTCCGACACGTGCGTGCCCGGCGAAATGCTCTTGCCCGATTCAGGTCGTATGCGGTGACCATCACCAGAGTTTCGTCGCGCTGGTACTTGGCCGTCACCTCGGCGACGGTCACGGATCGGCGGTGTTTCTCGGCGGCTCTTGTGCGCTAGGTGGACATCATTTCCCTTTCGAAAGCGGACGGAGCACCCGCAGCGGCGCCGAGCGATGCTGACCGGCGTGGGACCGGAGGAGGCGGTAGTCGAGGCGCTGCGCACTGACGACTGGGTCGCGGTCGCGATCCCTTGGGTCGTCGACGAGACGCGTCAGCTGTTCCGTGCTCGGCCTCGCTTCTGGTCGCGGGCTGCGGCGGTGAGAACGTCGACCCGCTCGTGGCCTATCCGCCGACCGACGAAGGGGCGCATCACCAACTCGTCCCGGGTTCGATTTTCCGTTGCACGGTGGTCCTCGTACAAGTTCAGATGGCGATCTGATGGCGACGGGAACGCGGCTGAACGCGTGGCAACTAGTCTCGACGAGCAGGAACAAGGGCCGCTGACCTGCGGCGGAGCGCGAACGTGCTGGTCAGAAACGAGGGGCCACTACCTTGACACGGTAGAGGTTACTGGTTCAACCCCAGTATCGCGCACCAGCAGCTTGAGCAGGTTAGAACCCCTGTCGGTGATCTTCACCGGTGGGGGTTTTGTTGTGTCCGGTTGTGTGGTGACCGTGGTTTGACCGCGAGGAGCGCGGCCTTTGCGGTGTTGGCGGTTCGTTTCCTTGCACAGCTGATGCGTGGCCGCAGTGCGGTGGGCTGTGGTTTTGAGCTTGAGCTGTGCTTGGGCGGGCGTGCGCGGCGATGGCGGCGCATGGGGTGTGCTGGGGTGACCGCTAGTTGGTTGGGTGCCGTGCCGCGAGTGCGGTGTCTTGGCTTGGTGAGTTGCGGATGCGGTGGAGTGCGTTGATTGCGGTGTTGTGTGCGTCGGGAAGGTTGTGGAGGTAGCGCTCGGTGGCGCGGAGGCTGGTGTGGCCGAGGCGTTCGCGGACGGTTTCAAGGTCGGCTCCGCCGGCGAGCATTTAGGAGGCGTTGGTGTGGCGGAGGTCGTGGATGCGGACGCGGTGGGTGAGGTGTAGGGCGGGGGCCCAGATCGTTTTGCGGAACCAGTTGCGGGCCAGGTGCCGGTTGGCGGGAGAGCGCGGCTGGTGGGCGGGCCGGTCGTGGCCGAGTGCGCGGCGGTGGCGCCGGTAGGTGGCGATGGCGTCGCGGCGGCATCCGGCGCTGTAGCGGCTGGCGGTGCCGTGTCCTTCGGGTGCTGCACCGCCTGTGGACGGGTTGGTGTCGTCCCGCGGGGGCGCCGCCGGGAAGCCCAATATGAGGTCGTCGGACGCCAGGTGGTGTTCGGTGAGGTGGTCGAGTAGTGCGTGGGTGAGCTCGGTGGTGAGGTGGAGCTGCCGGTACGCGGTGTTCTTGAGGTACTGCTTGATGCGGAAGCATTGGCCGTCCGGATCGGGGTGGCGGAGTTCGACGACGGCGCGGCTGATGGTCAGGACCCGGGTGGCGAGATGAAGGTCGTGGACGCGTAGTTCGGCGAGTTCGCCCCATCGGATGCCGGTTTCGAAGGCGACGTCGACGAGCAGTCGCCAGCGTGGCGCGGCGAGTGCCGTGTGGAGGGCGTCGTACTCGGCCGGGGTGAGGATGCGCAGGGGGCGTTTGGGGG
>NZ_JAIUKC010000007.1:0-25069 GCF_020177435.1 Saccharopolyspora sp. 7B
TGGTGGCTCCCGGTCGCCCTCCGCTCCCCCGCCCGCGCCGCCACCACCTCCGGCGCCGGAATCGGTGCGCGCCAACGAACTCGGCAAGGTCCCGGTGCTGATGTACCACCGGATCACCACCGAACCGAGCAGCGTCTACGACCGAACCCCGCAGGACTTCCGCGCCGCGCTGGAACGGCTCGCCGCGGAGGACTACACGCCGATCACCGCCAGCGAGTACGCGAGCGGCCGCATCGACATCCCCGCGGGCAGGCACCCGGTGGTGCTCACCTTCGACGACGGCTCCACCGGCCAGTTCGCCTTGGACGGCGCCGGGCGGCCCGCGCCGGACACCGCCGTGCGCATCCTGCTCGACACCGCCGCCGAGCACCCGGAGTTCCGGCCCACCGCCACCTTCTTCGTGTTCGACCCGCCGTTCGAGGACCCGGGCGGGAAGACCACGCTGCCGTGGCTGCACGAGCACGGCTTCGAGGTCGGCAACCACACCCTGGAGCACCCCAACCTCGGCCAGGTCGGCTCCGCGGAGGCGCAGCACCAGATCGCCGCCATGCAGCGGAAGATCGGCGAAGCGCTGCCGGACGTGCCGGTGCGCGCGCTGGCGCTGCCGCTGGGCGTGCACCCGGACGACGAGGCGCTCGCCGCGGACGGGAGCGCCGACGGCGTGACCTACCACCACGACGCGGTGTTCCTGGTCGGTTCCAACCCGGCGCGCTCCCCGTTCGACGCGGAGTTCGACGGGCAGAACATCCCGCGGATCCGCTCGCAGGCCGCCACCGGCGAGGAGGCCGAGTACGGGTCCACCCAGTGGCTGGACGAGCTGGCGGGCGACCCCGAGTCGCGCTACACCTCCGACGGCGACCCGGATCGGATCTCGGCGCCGAACTCCGCGTCCGCGGACCCGGCCCCCGGCCTGCCCGACCTCTACCGCTACTGACCCGGATGAGTGGCCCGTCCGCCGGCGGAACCGGGCGAGCGGGCCACTCACCTCGGGCGGGTCGGGTGGTCAGAGGAGTTCGAGCGGGTCGACCCGGACCTTGACCCGCTCGGCCGGTCTGCGGGAGGCGCGGACCGCCTGCGCCGCGTGCAGCGCGGCGGCGAGCTCGCGCCCCGCCGGACGGGTGACCCGCACCAGTGCGCGCTCCTGCTCGGAGCCGCCGTCCTCGTCGACCTCGCCCAGGGGCACCGGCCCCAGGACCTCGCCGGTGCCGGGCAGTTCCAGGTGGTCCAGCAGGTCGTTCACCGCCTCCGGCGAGCCGTCCACCGCGGCGACCCGCATCGCAGGCGGGAAGCCGAGCTCGGCGCGCCCGGCCAGTTCGATCGACGCGTGCCAGGCCGGGTCCCACCGCACCAGCGCCTGCACCGGTTGCAGCGTGGAATCGGCCATCACCACCACCCGGCCGCCGTCCCGCGCGGGGCGCACCATCGCCGCCGCCGCGAACCACAGGCGCAGCGCCTCCTCGGTGGCGCGCAGCTCCGGGCGGGACAGCAGGGTGCGCCCGTCCAGCAGCAGCGCCGCGCCGTAGCCGCCCTCGGCGACGGGTTCCGCACCGGGCGTGCACACGATCAACGCCGGTCCCGCGGGCACGCTGGAAAGGATCTCCCCACCGCCGGAGGTGCGGACCGCCACGCCGCTGAACGCCCGCCCGAGCTCCTCGGCGGTGCGACCCGCGCCGATGGCGATCGCCCGCAGCCGCCGCGAACCGCAGGACCCGCAGCGGAACGCGGCCTCGGCCGCCCCGCACCAGCGGCACGCGGCCGGTTTCGGCGCCCCGTCCTCGGTCCCGCCGGGCAGCCCCAGCGGACCGGCGCAGCGGCGGCAGCGCGCCTGCTCCCGGCAGTCGCCGCAGGCCAGCGCGGGCACGTAGCCGCGGCGCGGGACCTGCACCAGCACCGGCGCGCCCTCGCGCAGCGCAGCGCGAGCCGCGTCGAACGCCACCGACGGCAGCCGGGCCGCGCGGGCCGCCGGATCGCGGGCCAGCTGGGTGTCGTCGGCGCCGATCGCCACGACCCGCGGCGCGGCGGCCCGTACCTGGTCGCGGGTGCCGACGACCTGCTGCGCCCAGCCGGTCTCCACCAGCAGCGCGGCCTCCGCGGTGCGGGCGAACCCGGCGACGAGCACCGCGGCCCCCGCGGCGTGCGCCCGGTGGGTGAGCACGTCCCGCGCGTGCGGGTACGGCATCTGCGGGTAGCTGTGCATCGCGTCCCCGTCGTCCCACACCACGGCCAGCCCGAGGTCGTGCACCGGGGCGAACATGGCCGCCCGGGTGCCGACGACCACGCGCACCGCGCCGCGCAGCACCTTCAGCCACCGCTTGTACCGCTCCCCCGGCCCGAGTTCCGAGGTGAGCGCGACGACCCCGTCCTCGCCGACCGCGCGAGCGCAGGCGGCGTGCAGCCGGGTGACGTCGCGGTGGTCCGGCACCACCACGAGCACGCCCCGCCCGGCCGACGCGGCGGTGGCGGCGGCTTCGGCGAGCCGGTCGGTCCACTGCTCGCCGGGCAGCGCCTGCCACACCGCGCGGGCCGGTTTGCCCGCGTGCACGGCGTCCAGCAGCGCCGGTCCGCGCTGGTAGCGCTGCCACGCCGCGGTGTCCGGCCGTTCCGGGACGGGCGCGGGTTCGGCGACCTGCTTCTCGGCGCGCGCGTGCCGGGGCGGCACCGCGAGCCGCACCACGTCGGCGAGCATCCCGCCGTAGCGGGCGGCGACGGCGCGGCACAGCTCCAGCAGCCGCGGCGGCAGCACCACCTCGGAGGAGATCACCCGGTCCACCCACTGCAGCGTGCCGGTGAAGTCCGAGGACTCCTTGCGCTCCAGCAGGTACCCGTCGACGAGCTTGCCCCGGAACCGCACCCGCACCCGGCAGCCGACGGCGGCGGCCTCGTGCAGCCGGTCCGGGACCAGGTAGTCGAAGGTGCGGTCCAGGTGCGCGGGCAGCGACACCTCCACCAGCACGCTCGCCACCGGCAGCGTGGGGGCGGCCGTGCGCTCGGCCTTCGTCGTCGTGTTGGTCCCGCGCCCCGCCATGCGCACTTCTCTACCAGAGCGCGGCGACGGGCCCGCGCACCTGGTCGGCGATCCGGGCGGCGCCGAGGGGGTCACTACGATGCGGCGGGCAGCGAACGTGAAAGGACCCCGCGTGTTCGACGTCGTCTTCTACCACCCCGAGATCCCCGGCAACACGGGCAACGCGATCAGGATGGCCGCCGGTTCCGGCTGCGCGTTGCACCTGGTGCGGCCGCTGGGGTTCGACGTGGCGGACGCGCGGCTGCGCCGGGCGGGCCTGGACTACCGGGAGCGGGCGGTGCTGCGGGTGCACGACGACTGGGAGTCGCTGCTGGCGGAGCTGGATCCGCAGCGGGTGTTCGCGTTCACCACGGGCGCGACGACCTCGCTGGAGGAGGTCCGCTACCGGCCGGGCGACGTGCTGCTGTTCGGCCCGGAGTCGACGGGCCTGCCCGCGGAGGTGTCCGGTTCGGACCGGATCACCGACCGGGTGCGGATCCCGATGCTGCCGGGGATCCGGTCGATGAACCTGGCGAACTCGGCGGCCGTGGCGGTGTACGAGGCGTGGCGCCAGCAGGGCTACGCGATGCCCGCGGACTGATCGGCGAACCGGCCCGGACGCGGAACCGCGCGGCATCCCGGTCGTCGGATGCCGCGCGGTTCGCGGTCTCGATCTCGTCGGCGGCGCGGCCGCCGAGGCGGGATCAGGGCTTGGCCTCCGGCTCCGCCGGCTGCGCGGCCGCCTCGTCCTTGCGGGCCTTCGCCAGGCTGGCCACCGTGGTGATCACCAGCACGCCGATGATGACGCCCAGCGACATCCAGTTGTTGATGTCCAGCCACTCGGGCACCGCGTGGTACTCGTGCAGCGCGTGCACCACCAGCTTGATGCCGATGAAGCCGAGGATGATCGACAGCCCGATGTTGAGGTAGACCAGCTTGTCGACCAGCCCGCCCAGCAGGAAGTACAGCTGCCGCAGGCCCATCAGCGCGAACGCGTTCGCGGTGAACACCAGGAACGGGTCCTGGGTGATGCCGAAGATCGCCGGGATGGAGTCGACCGCGAACAGCAGGTCGGCGCTGCCGATGGCGACGATCACCACGAACATCGGGGTGAGGAAACGCTTGCCGTCGATCTTCACCACGGACTTGGTCTCGTGGTAGTCGTCGGTGACCGGGAAGACCTTCCGGACCCAGCGGACGACGATGTTCTCCTTGTACTCCTCGTCCTCGTCCTTGTTCCGGATCATGCCGATCGCGGTCCAGATCAGGAACGCGCCGAAGACGAAGAACACCCACACGAAGCGCTCGATCAGCGCGGCGCCGACGGCGATGAACGCGCCGCGCATCACCAGCGCCAGCAGGATGCCGATCAGCAGCACCCGGTGCTGGTGGATCGTCGGCACCGCGAAGCTCGACATGATCACCATGAAGATGAACAGGTTGTCGACGCTGAGCGAGTACTCGGTGATGTAACCGGTGAAGTACTCGATCGCGAAGTGCTGGTCGCCGAAGATCCACACGCCGATGCCGAAGACGATCGCGCAGGCGATGTAGAAGGTCACCCACCGAGCCGCCTCGCCGGTGGTCACCTCGTGCGGCTTGCGGTCGACGATCACCAGGTCGATCAGCAGCAGCAGGGCGAGACCGCCCAGCGTGGCCGCCCAGATCCACCAGGGCACGTGCATGGAATCGGCCGCTTCTTGAGCCTGCTGCGCCACCACGGTCAGCTCGGCACCCATCGATTACCTCCGGTTCAGGGCGTGCGCCGGGACCGGAGGTCTCTTCCACCGGCGAAAACGAGCCGGTCGACGGCACCGGGTCCCAACGGGAGCTTTCGGGGCAACCGGTGGGGCCGTGATGACGATGCCGCCGCGAAGGAATACTCCCCTCCACAACGTTGCCAAGATTGTCACTTATGCACTGCTTCGAACACCAGCCCGGGTTGATCGCCCCGAATGCAGCCGGAAGGCTACGGCGAGCTACCTAGGACAGCAATGCCCTGGTCACAGCATCACCCGAACCGGGGTACCGGTGTCGGCGTGTGAGCAAGGCCATCGGCTGCAGCAGCTCGACTCGAACGAACGGGCGATGGCCGTGGCCCACGGCGCGGTTATGATCGCCGCGCCCGCACTCGGGGATGCGGCAGCGCACCGAACGACACGACGATCGCGAGGGTGACGCCGCGGCGGACGGCCGGATTTCTGTTCGGTTGCTGCTTCATAGCGTCTTCGCCCTGGCCCGCCTCAGGATGAAACCGTTGCCGCCTCTTTCCCCTACTGTCGGGCCCGTGCCCCCGCTCCCCCGCCGCAGCAGGCCGTTCCTGCTGCTCATCGTGATCGTCGTGCTGCTGATCGCAGGGCTGGCGGCGCTCTGGTCCGGCGAGCCCCCCACTCCCGCCGCTCCGGAGCCGCGCCAGGCGCTGATCGACGTGCAGGACGGCCCGGGCGGCCAGGAGCGCATCCAGATCGATTCGACCCTCTACGCACCCGCAGCGACCCCGGCCCCGGCGGTGGTGATCGCCCACGGCCTCGGCGGCGACAAGACCGACGCGGACGCGCAGGCGCGGGAGCTGGTGCGGCGCGGGTTCGCGGTGCTGACCTACTCGGCGCGGGGATTCGGCGGCAGCAGCGGGCGGATCCGGCTCAACGCGCCGGAGTACGAGGTCTCCGACGCCCACCAGATCGTGGACTGGCTGGCCCGGCAGCCGGAGGTGCAGCGCGACGGCGAGAGCGACCCGCGGGTCGGATTCACCGGCGTCTCCTACGGCGGCGCGCTGAGCCTGCTGGTGGCGGGCAGCGACCCCCGGGTGGACGCCATCGCACCGGTGATGACCTACAACGACCTCGGCCAGGCGCTGCTGCCGAACGCGGCGGGCGGCGCGCCCCCGTCCGCGGACACCCCGGCGCACGGCACCGCCGGGCCGCAGGGCGTGTTCCGGCGCGCCTGGGCGGGGCAGCTGTTCTCCCCCGGTGGGCCGGCGCCCGCCGACGGGTCCTCGGTGGCCTGCGGGAACTTCGCCCCGGACGTGTGCGCGGCGTACGGCGAGCTGGCCCGCACCGGCCGCGCCTCCGCGGCCACCCGGCAACTGCTCGCCTCGGTCTCGCCGAGCTCGGTGACCCGCGACATCCGCATCCCGACGCTGCTCGCCCAAGGCACCCAGGACACCCTGTTCGGCCTGGACCAGGCCGATGCGAACGCCCGCCAGATCGCCGCCGCCGGCGGTGACGTGAGCGTGCTGTGGTTCGCCGGAGGGCACGACGGCGCCCCGCCCGGGCCGCGCGTGGAGGCCCGGATCGCCGACTGGTTCGCCTTCCACCTGGGCGTCGGCGAGGCGGCCGACCCCGGTGACCGGTTCCGGTTCGACATCGCGGGCAACTCCCGCGCGGACGGCGAGGTGCCGGTGCGCACCGCGTCCGCCCCGGATTACCCGGGGGTGCGCGCGGACCGCACCCCGCGGTTCTCGCTGGACCTGCACGGGCGGGCCACCTCGGTGCTCAACCCGCCCGGCGGTGCTCCGGGCGCGCTGAGCTCGTTGCCCGGGAAGCAGGGCCGCCGGGTCGAGCCCTACGACCTGCCGCGGCAGGTCGCGGTGTTCGGCACCGAGCCGATGTCCTCCCGGATGCTGATCTCCGGGGTGCCGCAGACCCGGCTGTCGGTCGCCGCCGAACCCGGCCAGCCCACCACCCGGGACGCGGTGCTGTTCGCGAAGCTCTACGACGTGGACCGCGAGGGCCGCCGCGAGCTGCTGGGCGACGCGGTCGCCCCGATGCACGTGACCGGCCTGCGCCCGGACGGCACGCCGGTGGAGGTGAACGTGGCGCTGCCCGGGGTGGTGCACTCGGTCGAGACCGGGCACCGGCTGGAGCTCGCCGTGAGCACCACCGACCAGGCCTACGCGGTGCCGACGGCGACCGCGGTGCACCGGGTGGACCTGGCGGGGCCGCGCGCGCTGTCGGTGCCCTCGGTGAAGGGCACCAGCACCAGCGACGGCGCGTTCCCCGCCGCCCCGGTCGCCGGGATCGCCGGGATCGCCCTGCTGGGCGGCCTCGGCTGGTTGATCACCCGGCTGCGCCGCGGCTACGCGCCGGCGACGGAGGCCGAGGTGACCGGGCCGCCGCTGGAGATCACCGAGCTCACCAAGACCTTCCCGCGCAAGGTCACCGCGCTGCGCGGTGCGTCGATGCGGGTGGAACGCGGGCAGATCGTCGGGTTGCTCGGCCCGAACGGCGCGGGCAAGACGACGACGCTGCGCCTGCTGCTGGGACTGCTGCACCCGACGTCCGGGGAGGTCCGCGTCTTCGGGCACCGGGTCGAGCCGGGCGCCCCCGTGCTGTCCCGGATCGGTGCGCTGGTCGAATCGCCCGGGTTCCCGCCGCACCTGACCGGGCTGGAGAGCCTGAAGCACTACTGGGCGGCGACCGGCAGGCCGATGCTGCAGGCGCGGTTCGACGAGGTGGTGCACATCGCGGGCCTCGGCGAGCACGCGCACCGGCGCACCGCCACGTTCAGCCAGGGCACCCAGCAGCGGCTGGCGATCGCGCAGGCCATGCTGGGGCTGCCCGACCTGCTGGTGCTGGACGAGCCGACGAACCGGCTGGACCCGCCGCAGATCCACCAGATGCGCGAGATCCTGCGCCGCTACGCGGCGACCGGTCGCTGCGTGCTGCTGTCCAGCCACCTGCTGTCCGAGGTGGAGCAGACCTGCACGCACGTGATCGTGATGCACCGCGGCGAGGTGATCACCTCGGGCAGCGTGGCCGAGATCGTGTCCGTGGACGGGCAGGCGACCTTCCGCGTCGACGACCCCGCGCGGGCCGCGGCGGCGCTGCGAGCGCTGGAAGGGCTCGGCGCGGTGGAGGTGGACGGCGACCTGGTGCACGCCGACCTGCGCGGGCACGACCGGTCCACCGCGGTGAACGCGCTGGTGGTCTCGGGGGTGTCGGTGGACCAGGTGGGTCCGCGGCGCAGGCTGGAGGACGCATTCCTGAACCTGGTCGGAGAGGAGCAGCGCTGATGGCGGAGCGGTCCACGGGCGGTACCGGGCCCGCGGCCCCGGACTCCTCGGCGGAGGAGCCGTGGGCGGCCGACGCGGCGCGCGGCGGCCGGGAGACCGAGCCGCTGTCGTCGGAGTCCGAGCGGCACCGGGCGGCGATCGCCCGCGCCCTGGAGTCCGGCGGCCTGCTCGGCGGGGACTCCGCGGAGCCGCGCGGGCAGCTGTGGGGTTCGGACGCGCTGCTGCCGGACGACCCGGAGCCGGACGAGCGGTCCGGCCCGGTGGAGCGCGACGACCTGGACTTCCCGGAGATCGGCCGCGGCGGATCCGCCGAACCCGGTACCGAGCCGGACGACGGCGCGGCCGCTCCCCTCCCGGAACGGGACTGGACCAGCCCCACCTGGGAACCGGACGAACCGAGGCCCACCGGGCCGGACCCGATCGCGCGGGACGCCACCGGTCCGGGCACGGCGGCGAGCGCGGCCGGGTCGACCCCGGCCGGGGGCACGACCGGCTCGGGCACGGCCGGCTCGGGCACGGCGGGAAGGGGCACCGGCCCGGGCACCGCCGGGAGCCCGGCCGGACCTGACCCGACCCGGAGCACCGGACCGAGCACGACAGGTGGCGGCACCCGCCGAACCGCCCGGAAGCACCCGCGTTCCGGTGTCGTCGAGAGCATCCCGGCCGCGGTGACCGAGGCGCCCGCGTCGAGCGGGGAGACGGCGTCGAGCGGGGAGACGGCGGCCGCGCTGCCGGTCAGCGCGCAGGACCCCACCCAGCCGGACGGCAGCGTGCAGGGCTACCAGGTGCGCCGGACGCTGCCGGTGCGGGTGGAGCTGGCCCGGCAGGCGGGCCGGCGGCGGACGCGGCTGGCGCTGGGTTTCCTGGTGCTGCTGCCGCTGCTGCTGCTCGCCGCGTTCGTGATCGGCGACGACGGCTCGGTGCCGCGGACCGCGGACCTGGCGGGGATGGCCACTTCCAGCGGGTTGAACTTCACCGCGTTCGCGATGTCCTCCTCGGCGGGGTTCCTGCTGGTCGTGGTGGTGGCGTTGTTCTTCGGCGACACGGTGGCCAGCGAGGCCTCCTGGTCGAGCCTGCGCTACCTGCTGGCCGCTCCGGTGCCGCGCGGGCGGCTGCTGCGGCAGAAGGCGGTGGTGGCGGCGCTGCTGTCGCTGCTGGGGATCGCGCTGCTGCCCGCGGTGGCGCTGGCGGCGGGCGTGTTCTGGTACGGCACCGGGGAGCTGGTGACGCCGAGCGGGAGCGTGCTGCCGTTCCCGGTGGGCCTGCTGACCGTGGCGCTGGCGGTGCTGTACCTGGCCGTGCAGCTGAGCTGGGTCGCCGGGCTGGCGCTGTGGTTGAGCGTGAGCACCGATGCGCCGTTGGGCGCGGTGGGCGGCGCGGTGCTGGCCTCGATCCTGTCGCAGATCCTGGACCAGATCTCGGCGCTGGGCGGGCTGCGTTCGTTCCTGCCGACGCACTACGCGTACGCGTGGGGGGACCTGCTGGCCGAGGAGGTCGATTGGACGAGCATGGCCAACGGGGCGTGCTCGTCGCTGGTGTACGCGGCGGTGTTCGTGCTGCTGGCGCACTGGAGCTTCCGGCGCAAGGACATCACCAGCTGATCGGGCGGCGCGGGGCGTGGCCGAACGGGGTAATAGGCTGCGACGCATGGAGGTGTTCCACCTGCGCTACTTCGCGGCCGTCGCCGAGAACCTGAGCTTCTCGAAGGCGGCGCGCCAGCTGCACATGGCGGTGTCGCCGCTGAGCAGGCGGGTCCGGGACCTGGAGCGCGAGCTGGGCGTGCGGCTGTTCGACCGCGATTCGCACAGCGTGCACCTCACCCCCGCGGGCAGCGCGCTGCTGCCGCTGGCCACCGAGGTGCTGACCCGGTTCGACGACATCCCGGGACGGCTGCGCCAGGAATTGGGGACGCAGCAGCGCATCGTGCACGTGGGCGTGCCGCCGGGCCTGCACCCGCGGTTGCGGGACCGGCTGCGCGAGTTCGACCGCACGGCGGGCTGCGAGGTGCGGCGCTGGCCGGGCGGCAGCCTGGACCTGGTGGACCAGGTGCGGCGCCGCGAGCTGGAGCTGGCACTGGTGCACCTGCCCGCGCACGCGGAGGGCGTGGAGGTGCGGGAGGTGATGCGGGAGCCGCTGGGCGCGGTGCTGCCCGCCGCCGAGTTCGCGGGCCGCGAGTCGGTGTCGCTCGCCGAGCTGACCGGCCACGTCTACGCCCGGCCCGGTTCGGGCCTGTCCCCGACGTACTTCGACCAGCTGGAGGTGCAGCTGGCGGCCGCGGGCATCCACCGCCGCACCACGCTGAGCACCAGGGATTACTCGGGCACCGGCGAGTTCGTGGCGAACGGCGGCGCGTTCGCGATCTCGATGCTCGACCCGCAGAACCAGATGGGCCGCCCGTGGGAGCACGACCGGGTGGTGGTGCTGCCGTTCGCGGACATCGACCCGGTGCTGGCGACCGGGCTGATCTGGCGCGCGGACCGCGCCGAACCGGGCGGCGAACTCGCCGACCTGGTCGCAGGAGCCCTCGAAGTCCTCTCGTGACCGGGGAGCCACCCCGGCGCAACGGCCCCGCATCGTTTTCCTGTCAGCGGCGAAGCCGCTGAGCTGACGACCACCCGAGCAACAGGACCACCCGCGGGTTCTCAGCCACTTCCTCGCGAGGACAGCGTTTTCTCCTGTGGCGGAGCCACCGGTGAAAACGATCCCGCAGCGAGGAAGCGGCTGAGGTTCCGCCACACCACCCCCACGCAACGGTCAGTCCAGTTCCACGGCGATCAAGTCCGCTGCGCGCAGTTCGTCGTAGGTCCAGTTCGCTCCGGCCAAGGCACAGGCCAGGCGGTCGAGGAAGGCGTGGTCGCGGCGGTCCGAGTAGTCCTCGTCGTCGTCCTCGTCGTCCTCGATGAGCTCGTCGAGGTTCCCGGCGGCGTCGATCGCGGCGCGCACGACCGCGGGCGCGTCCGCGGGCAGTTCGGCCACGTCGCTCTCCACGTTGTCGAAGTCGGTCTCGAACACCGGCTCCCCGTCCTCGGCGTAGCAGAGCCGGTTGAGGGCGTTGATGTCGATGTGCAGCGACACCGCCGGTCCGGGGGCCGCGGCGGAGAGCGCCGCGGCGGGGTCGTCGCCGAGGTCGTCGGTGGTGTTCGCGTCGTCCATGACGAAGGTCCAGCCGCGCACCCGCCCGGCCAGCAGCACGGTCTCCGCTTCGGAGTCGAGCACGGTGGCGGGCAGCGAGCGGGTGTCGAGTTCGGCCGGGGCTTCGGCGGGAAGCGCACAGGGCACGGCACGTGCCGGGTCGGCGCCGAGCACTTCCAGCGCGGCGGCGGGTTCGAGGTCCCGCACCAGGTAGAACATCAGGTGGTCGGGCCCGTACAGCGAGGTCGTCCAGACCGGACAGCCCTCGTCGTCCAGCGTTCCGGCGGGGAATCCCGGCGTGGTCAGCACTGCGCCTCCTCGGTTCGAGCGGTGTGCCGATCATTGTGGACGGCGGCACCGACAGCGGAGCGTCCGGCGGGGCCGCACGGGCGGACCGCTCCGGCGAAACCGCTGGTCAGCGCCCCGCAATGGCATGACCGCCGCGGTCACGCCGTTGTTCTCCGATCGGGCGCACCGATCGATTGCCCCTCCCGGAACCCGCTCGTAGCGTCGTTAGTGAAGCTAATGAAACCGCGCGAGAGGAAGTCCGCAGCCATGACAGCCCCCGCCGACGCACCCGCCACCTCGGGCCGGACCGGCCCGCTGGCAGGTGTCCGGGTCATCGACATGGCCACCGTGGTGATGGGCCCGTACGCGGCCCAGATCCTCGGCGACCTCGGCGCCGACGTCATCAAGATCGAGTCGCCGAAGGACACCGTCCGCAACGGCACCCTGCACCGCACCCCGGGCATGACGCCGCTGAACCTCAACGTCAACCGCAACAAGCGCAGCGTGGCGCTGAACCTGAAGGACGAAGCCGACCACGCCACGGCGCTGGAGCTCATCGGCGGCGCGGACATCCTCATCACCAACATGCGGATCGGCGCGCTGCGCAGGCTCGGCATGGACCACCAGAGCCTCGCCGAGGAGTTCCCGCACCTCATCTACGCGCATGCGCAGGGCTTCCGCCCCGACTCCGACCGCGCCGACCTCGCCGCCTACGACGAGACCGTGCAGGCCGCCTCCGGGCTGCTGGACCTCGCCGCGCGGTCCGGGGACATCGGCGCCCCCGTCGTGCTGCCCAGCATCTTCGCCGACAAGGTCGCGGCGCTGACCATCGTCTACACCGCGCTCGCCGCGCTGCACCACCAGCGCGCCACCGGCGAGGGTCAGCTGGTCGAGGTGCCGATGGCCGACACGCTGCTCGCGTTCAACCTGGTCGAGCACCTGCAGGGCGCCGCGTTCGAGCCGCCGATGGGCCCCACCGGGTTCGCCCCCTCGATGAACAAGGGGCACCGGGCCCGTCCCACCAAGGACGGCCACGCGATGATCATCCCCTACAGCCCGCAGAACTGCCGCGACCTGTTCCACGCGGCCGGGCGCTCCGACCTCGCGGAGGACCCGCGGGTCAACGGCGAGATCCTGGACGCCATCAACGACGGCGAAGCGCTCGCCGAGATGATCGAGTCGGTCACCCCGAACCTGACCACCGCCGAGTGGATCGACGTGTGCACCAAGCACAGCATCCCGGTCGGGCCGGTGCTCAAGCTCGACGACGCGGCAGCCGACGACTACGTCCGCGGCGGCCACCTGCTCGACCTGGCCGAGCACCCCAGCGAAGGCGCCTACCGGGCCATCGGGGTGCCGGTGAACTTCTCGGCCACCCCCGCCTCGATCCGCAGCCACGCGCCGCTGCCCGGCCAGCACACCGACGAGGTGCTGCGCGAGCTCGACCAGCGGTGAGCTTTGCCGCAGCACCCACCGGGGAATTCCACCTCCACCACCCGTGCACGAAGGAGACCGGTCGTTGAACCGCGAGCAGATCCTGCAGAGCCCCACCACGCCGCTCACCGCGCCCGCCTACGCCGCGGCGGTCCCCCGGTTCACCGACCGCGAATACCTCAACGTCGTGTACCGGACCGACCCGGAGGCGCTGCGTGCCGTGGTGCCGGAGCCGCTGGAGATCGATGAGCCGCTGGTGCGGTTCGAGATCATGAAGATGGGCGAGGTCACCTCGTTCGGCCCGTACGTGGAGTGCGGCCAGGCGATCCCGGTGCGCCTCGGCGCCGAGCGCGGCGAGTACCTGCACGCCATGTACCTGGACAACTTCGCCGCCACCGCCGCCGGTCGCGAGGCCAGCGCCTACCCGAAGGTGCTGGGTTCGCCCGCGTTGTTCCCCGACCAGGGGGCGCTGGTGGGCACCCTGGACTACGGCACGCAGCGGGTCGCCACCGCGACCATGGGCTACAAGCACCACCCGATGGACCTGGAGCGGGCGAAGGCCGAGATCACGGTGCCCTCGTTCATGCTCAAGATCGTCCCCGGCTACGGGCGGGAACCCCGGGTGTGCGAGCTGATCCGCTCGCAGATCACCGACATCACCGTCAAGGAAGCCCACACCGGCCCGGCCCGGCTCCAGCTGTTCGAGCACGTGCTGGCGCCGCTGGCGGACCTGCCGGTGCGCGAGGTCGTCTCCGCCAGCCACGTCGTCACCGACCTGACGCTCGGCGCCGCGACCCCGGTCCACGATTACCTCGCCGAGTGAAGGAGCGAAATCCCATGACGAGCAACGACCTCCGGTGGAAGTCGGTCGCGGTGGTCGGCGCGGGCACCATCGGCCTGTCCTGGGCCGCGCTGTTCGCCGCCCGCGGCATGCAGGTGCGGCTGACCGACCCGCGCGACGACCTGGCGCAGGTGCTCAGCGAGGCCGTCCCGTCGATCGCCGCGGGCATCCCGGGCGCCTCGGCCGCCGACCTGCTCGGCCGCATCGAGGTGACGTCCTCGATGCCGGAGGCGGTGCGCGGCGTCGACCTGGTGCAGGAGAACGGCCCGGAGCGGCTGGACTTCAAGCAGGAGCTGTTCGCCGAGATCGCCGAGCACGCCCCCTCCCGCGCGGTGCTGGCCTCGTCGAGCTCCGGCATCGTGGCCACCGACATCGCCGAGCAGCTGCCCGCCGAGGTGGCGGCGCGGGTGCTCATCGCGCACCCGTTCAACCCGCCGCACGTGGTGCCGCTGGTCGAGGTGGTGCCGGGCGAGCGCACCGGCGAGGACGTGGTGCGGGCGACGGTCGAGTTCTACCGCGAACTCGGCAAGACCCCGGTGCGGTTGCACAAGGAGGTCCCCGGCTTCGCCGCGAACCGGTTGCAGGGCGCGATCATGCAGGAGGCCATCAGCCTGGTGCTGGACGGCGTCGTCTCGGCGTCCGAACTGGACACCGTGATGAAGGCGTCGCTCGGCGGCCGCTACGCCACGATCGGCCCGTTCGAGAGCTTCCACCTCGGCGGCGGTCCCGGCGGGATCCGGCACATGATGGGCCACCTCGGGCTGCGGATGGCCGAGCAGTGGAAGGGGCTGGGACGCCCCGAGCTGACGCCCGCCGCCGTCGAGGAGCTCGTCGGCCAGATCGAATCCGCCTACGGGTCCGGTCCGCACGCCTACCTGGAGCGCTCCGAAACCCGCGACCGCAAGCACAACGCCATCAACGCCGCGCTGGACGCGGAAGCGGACGGCGCCGACCAGCACTGACCGGCCGGGGCGCACGCCGCCCCGCCACTCGCAGAGAGAGGGCCACGATGCCCAAGAAGATCAGCACCGACCCGGACTTCTTCGGCTACGCCGAGCTGCTCAGCGACTCCGAGCGCGCCGAACTCGCCGAGATCCGCGACTACCTGCAGCGCGAGATCGCCCCGCTGGCCAACCCGGCCTGGGACAAGGCGGAATTCCCGTTCGAGGCCATCGAGAAGTTCGCCAAGCTCGGCCTCGCCGGCTACCAGTACCCCGAGCACGGCGACGGCAAGGAGCGCAGCTCCCTGTTCCCCGGTTTCCTCAGCATCGAGCTCAACCGCATCGACCCGTCGCTGGCCGTGTTCTCCGGTGTCCACACCGGACTCGCGATGGGCAGCATCCAGGGCGGCGGCGACCAGGAGCAGCGGGACCGCTGGATGCCGGACATGGTCGCCATGCGCAAGATCGGCGCGTTCGCGCTCACCGAACCCGAGGGCGGATCCGACGTCGCGGGCGGCATGCGCACCACCGCGCGGCGCGAAGGCGACGAGTGGGTGCTCAACGGCGCCAAGCGCTGGATCGGCAACGGCACCTTCGCCGACCTCATCGTGGTGTGGGCCCGCGACGAGGCCGACGGCCAGGTGAAGGGATTCGTCGTCGGCAAGGACACCCCCGGCGTCACCGCCACCAAGATCGAAGGCAAGATCGCGCTGCGCACCGTGCAGAACGCCGACCTCGTCTTCGAGGACGCGCGGGTGCCGGAGGCCGACCGGCTGCAGAACATCAACAGCTTCCGGGACACCGCGAAGGTCCTCGCCCGCACCCGCGGCGGCGTCGCCTGGCAGGCGCTGGGGCTGGCGATGCGCGCCTACGAGCTCGCCCGCGAGTACGCGGTGAGCCGCGAGCAGTTCGGCAAGCCCATCGGCGGGTTCCAGATGATCCAGGACCTGCTGGTGAAGATGCTCGGCAACATCACCGCCATGTTCGGCATGGTGGTCCGGCTCAACCAGCTCACCGAGCAGGGTGAGGCGGGCGCCGAGCAGGCCGCGCTGGCCAAGGCGTTCACCACCACCCGGATGCGCGAGGTCGTCGCCTGGGCGCGGGAGCTGTTCGGCGGCAACGGCATCGTCCTCGACTACGAGGTCGCGAAGTTCTTCGCCGACGCCGAAGCGGTCTACTCCTTCGAGGGCAGCCGGGAGATGAACACCCTCATCGTCGGCAAGTCCATCACCGGGCTCAGCGCCTTCGCGTGAGGTGGTGCGGCGCGGCGCCCGGGGCTGCAGCCCCGGGCGTTCGCGTGCGACTCGGGTCAGCCCGGGTAGTTGCGCACGGGTGTCCGCTCCTGGTCCTCGATCTCCACGATCTGGATCGCCCGACCGCGCGGCTCACCGGTGTCCTCGTCGAAGTAGAAGGAATCACCCGCGCCGTCGATCTGGTAGTTCGGACTGATGTGACCGCCGATCCGCCCGCGCACCGAGTTCGGCGTCGGGACCGCCTGCTGATCGCCCTGGACGGCCTCCGCGATGCCCGCGGCCGCGACCTTCATCGCGTCGTACTCCATGATCGCCCAGCCGTTGGCGAGACGTGCCGGGTCGGCGAACCTCTCCCGGAACTCGCCGAACCGCTTCGCGGCCTGCGGGTTGAACCCAGGTGACCCGAGCGCATCCGGGTCCGCCAGCGCCGCGTAGACCACCCGGACGTCGGCGGGCACGTCCGCCGGGTCCAGACTCGCGGCGTCCGAGCCGGTGATCACCGTGGTGTGGCGCGGGCAGTCCGCCGCCAGCTGCTTCAGGAACGGCAGCAGTTGCGAAGACCGACCCCCGTACAGCACCGCGTCACCCTCGTTCGAGCACGCGCGCTTCGCCGCATCCTCCAGCGAGAACGCGATCTCGCCCTCGCCGGCGTCCCCGGCGAACGTGATCGGGAACCGGTCCACCCCGTTCCCGAACGCGTCCTGCAGGGCGTTCGCCAGGCCGACCGTGTAGAAGTCGTCCCGGTTGAGATCCTTGACCAGCTGGTAGGACGACGTCCCCCGCTCGTCCGCGAGCTGCTCCGCCAGCGCTTCCGCCTCCCGCCGGTTGTTCGGGCTGACGAGGAAGAACCCGTCGATCCGACCGCTCGGCACGTCCTCCCCGGCGTCGAACCCCTCCACCACCCCGCGCGCGTTCAACCCGTTGGCGGTGAGCACCGCGCCCACCATCGGGATCTCGGCGTCCGCGAGCGCGTGCGCCCCCAGCAGGGTCTCCTTGGTGCTCACCCCGAGCCCGGTGACCGCGACCAGCGGGGACTCCGCCGCGGTGCGCCGCTTCAGCTGATCGACGACCGGCGCCCACCCCTGCTCGCCGGATCCCTCGTTGGCGACCACGACCTGCAGGGCAGGGCCCTTGGGGTCGTCGTTGACGTCCTGCTGCGCTTGGGCCGCGCCTTCGAGCAGGTCGCGCACCTGGTCTTCGGACGCGGCCCCGAAGGCGCGCTTCGGCACCGGCGTCAGCACCCCCACCGTCACCGTGGCGCGGTTCGGGTCGGCCGCGGCCTCCCGGTTCTGCCGGTCGATCCTGGTCATCACCGGGCTCAGCGCGTCGACGCCGAAGTTCGACGACGCCGACACGCCCATGCACTCCGCGGCGCCCGCCTCGTCCTCGGGGACGCCGGCCGCGCGCAGCTCGGCCGGTCCCACCCAGTCGCCCGAGCCGCAGTGCGCGTACGACACCGCTCGCCACCCGTTCTGGTAGACCGCCACCACCACGCCGCACACCAACGCGGCCGCCAGGAGCGCGGCCAGCCGGCGCCACCACCGCCGCCGGGTGGACTCCCGGTGCGACGGCGGCCGGGTGAAGCTCGTATCCAGCACCGCGTTCACAGCTTCCTCCTGCACCCCGGTGTTCACCGGTACCTGTCCGCCTCGGCCCGCAGCACCGGGAGGCCGTCGCGCGCGTACGGCGCGACGTCGTCGAGGTCGACTGCGATCTCGCTGTTCAGCTCGTGCTTGCGGGCGCCGCCGAGCGGGTCGGCCGCCACCCACTTCGCGGCGACGAGCCGGGCCAGCGGGGCCACCGGCAGGTCGCGCGGCATGACCCACCTGGTCAGGTCGCGGACGCGCTCGCCGGGGGCTTGCGCGCTCGTGCTCCGGCTGGGCGCCGAGCACACCGATCCCAGGAGAGCCAGCCAAGCCACGGCGTCCATCTGGTCCAGCTGGTCCGCGAGCCGCCGCGTCACCTGCTCGACCTCGCCGAGGGCCAAGGCGAAGTGCAACTCCCCGGCCAGGTCCTGATCCTGCTCGCAGCGGCTGCGCAGCCAGCGGTGCACCGACTCCCAATCGGCGCGCTCGCCCGGGCCGCGGGCGGCGAGCCTGCGCAGCAGCAGCCTGCGCAGCACCGGGACCATCACCTGGTCCGCGTCGACGGAGCACGGCCACCACGCCGCTTCGAGCACCACCGGCCGCGGGTCCGCCGAGGCCAGCATCGGCCGGTACTCGGCCAGCAGCTGTCCCTCCGCGAAGTTCCGCGCCGCGGAGCAGGTGATCAGATCTTCCAGGCCGGTCAGCGGAACGCCGCGCAGGAACGCCTTCAGCGCGAGGGACTCCACCCGGTCCGCACCGGCCCCGGCAGTCAGCGGCCCCACGAGCAACCCGTGCAGGTCGGCCGGGTCCGCGCCCTGCTCCGCGATGGCGTCCAGCAACATCCGGGTGGTGCGCGCGTGCCCGTGCGCGAAGCCGTGCAGCATCGCGACCGCGCGCCGGGAGTTGTCCAGCACCGGGCTCAGCGGCGCCGCCATGTCGGCGACCGCGTCCGCGCTGAGGTCGCCGAGCAGCACCGGGTACGAACCGTGCCTGCGGTGCTGCGCCGAGCGCGCGAGGTGGTCGGCGTAGCCCGCGCCGTCGATCGGTACCGGCCCGCCGCGCGCGAGCGGGTCGACGTGCGCGGTGGCCACCGCGGTCAGCGGATCCGGGTCCTCGGCCGCGGCCGTCCCGCGCCGCCGGCGCGCGGCTTCCAGTCCCCGCAGCAGTTCCGGTACGGCGTCCGCATCGTCGAGCAGCACGGCGCAGTTCAGCGTGCGGCGATCGGCCGTCCACCCGCTGCGGAACCCGTTCCGCAGGTCCGCCAGGAACGCGGCCCACAGCACTTCGCCCACTTCCTGCGCGACGTCCGGCACGTCCGCGCGGGCCTTGCGGTTGAGGTCGACCAGCACGTCCACCGGATCGCGGTCCAAGCCCCGGTCCTGGTGCCCGTACCAGGCCCGTTCGTCGCCCCACTGCCACCGGGCGCGCCGCAGCGCGTTGATGCCGGTCAGCACCAGGTCCGGCAGGTTCCCGCCCACCGCGGCGGCCGTCCCGCCGGCGAGCGAGGCCAGGAATCCCGGCGGATCGCTGATCTTCGGGTAGGTGGCCAGCGACTCCTCGACCTGCCTGCGCGCCGCGGGCCGGCTGGTGGGGTCCAGGCGCGGCCCGAGCGCGAGGTGCCCCGCGATGAACCGGGGGAACTCCAGCATCCCGTAGCCCTTGCAGGGCCTGCTCAGCTGAGCGGCGAGGTCCGCCAGCACCCGCGGCACCGGTGAACCGTCGATCCGCGCGCAGTCCAGCCGGGCGCACGGCACGTTGCCGTCCATCCGGGCCGCGAGCTCGTCGAGCAGCGCCGTCTTCCCGGTACCGCTGGTACCGCAGAAGACGAGGACGGGAACCGGCCGGCTCACCGGGATGCCGCCGCGTTCCGGGCGCACCAGGAATTCCCGGACCAACCGCAGTTCCCGCTCGCGTCCGCACAACGATCTGCTCGCGTGCCGCACCATGAGATCCCCCGATCCGCGCTGCACGACTCCCCCGGTCAATTCCCCACCGCACCCGGAAGAGCGAGAAAAGGAGATTACAAAGATCCGGACCGAGCGGTCAACGCTCTTTTACCGGAAAGACGATACCGCCGGGCGGTGAAACCCGATCGGGCCAATGCGCAGCCACCCGGACCACCCGCGGAGCAGCGCGAACCCGCCCGCGCGCACAATTCGACCACCCCGAAGGGGAAAGATCTACAACGTCATCAAGATCGGAAATTGCCGCCGTCGAATGCGCGCACATTCACGACGGTCATATTCCACGAACACGAACGACGAGAACGACCCGCCGGACGAAAGCGCCGAAAGCGAGCGCAGCGACGCTCTCATCCCCGGTGTCCCTGGCCGGCGAACCAGTCGATATGACAGCCCCGTCGAAACCGGCGTTCCGCGCCGCCGCGGAGCGCCACTTCCCCCTCGAACGACACGTCACGATGCCGAGCGCCCGCGCCGATCCCCGGTCGGAGCCGTCCTGTTCCACGACGAGCCCGCTGCGAACGCGCGCCGCCGGACACCACCGACGGCCAAGGGCTCGGCGACGGATCGCCGCTGGCCCTGACCCCGCCCGCTCCGGCGCGGGCGGCGGGTCCTACTTGATCCCGGCCGCGTCCATGCCGCGCAGCTCCTTCTTCAGGTCGTGGATCTCGTCCCGCAGCCGCGCGGCCAGCTCGAACTGCAGCTCCCGCGCCGCGTTCATCATCTGGTCGTTGAGCTGCTGCACCAGGTCCGCCAGCTCCGCCCGCGGCATCGAGCTCGTGTCGCGGCCCTCCAGCACCCCGGACGAGGCCACCGCCTCACCGCTGGGCTTCTTGCCGCGCGAGGAGTTGCGGCCGGAACCGCCGACCGCCACCGACTCCTCGGTGTCCTCCGACTCGGTGTAGACGCGGTCCAGGATGTCGGCGATCTTCTTGCGCAGCGGCTGCGGATCGATGCCGCGCTCGGTGTTGTAGGCGATCTGCTTGGCGCGGCGCCGGTTCGTCTCGTCGATGGCGTGCTGCATCGAATCGGTGATCTTGTCCGCGTACATGTGCACCTGGCCGGAGACGTTGCGCGCCGCGCGCCCGATCGTCTGCACCAGGCTCGTCCCGGAGCGCAGGAAGCCCTCCTTGTCGGCGTCCAGGATCGCCACCAGCGACACCTCCGGCAGGTCCAGGCCCTCCCGCAGCAGGTTGATGCCGACCAGCACGTCGAACTCGCCGAGCCGCAACTGCCGCAGCAGCTCCACCCGCCGCAGCGTGTCCACCTCCGAGTGCAGGTAGCGCACCCGCACGCCGAGCTCCAGGAAGTAGTCGGTGAGGTCCTCGGCCATCTTCTTCGTCAGCGTCGTGACCAGCACCCGTTCGTCGCGCTCGGCGCGGTCCCGGATCTCGCCGACCAGGTCGTCGATCTGGCCCTCGGTCGGCTTCACCACCACCTCCGGGTCGACCAGTCCGGTCGGGCGGATCACCTGCTCGACGAACTCGCCGCCGGCCCGCCCCATCTCGTACGGGCCGGGCGTCGCCGACAGGTACACCGTCTGCCCGATGCGGTCGGCGAACTCCTCCCAGGTCAAAGGCCGGTTGTCCATCGCGCTGGGCAGCCGGAAGCCGTGCTCGACCAAGGTGCGCTTGCGGGACATGTCGCCCTCGTACATGCCGCCGACCTGCGGCACCGTCTGGTGCGACTCGTCGATGACCAGCAGGAAGTCGTCCGGGAAGTAGTCCAGCAGCGTCGCGGGCGCCGTGCCCGCCTCGCGGCCGTCGATGTGCCGCGAGTAGTTCTCGATGCCGGAGCAGAAGCCGACCTGGCGCATCATCTCGATGTCGTACTGGGTGCGCATCCGCAGCCGCTGGGCTTCGAGCAGCTTGTTCTGCTTCTCCAGCTTCGCCAGCTGCTCCTCCAGCTCGCCCTCGATGCCGCGGATCGCCTTCTCCATCCGCTCCGGCCCCGCCACGTAGTGGGTCGCCGGGAAGATCCGCACCTCGTCGACCTCGCGGACGATCTCGCCGGTCAGCGGGTGCAGGTAGTAGAGCCGTTCGATCTCGTCGCCGAACAGCTCGACGCGCACCGCCAGCTCCTCGTACGCCGGGATCACCTCGACCGTGTCGCCGCGCACCCGGAACGTGCCGCGCGCGAACGCGATGTCGTTGCGGGTGTACTGCACGTCCACCAGCGCCCGCAGCAGCATGTCCCGGTCGATCTCACCGCCGACCTCCAGCGGGATCGACCGGTCCAGGTACGACTGCGGCGTGCCCAGGCCGTAGATGCACGACACCGAGGACACGACCACGCAGTCCCGCCTGCTCAGCAGGTTCGAGGTCGCCGAGTGCCGCAGCCGCTCCACGTCCTCGTTGATCGACGAGTCCTTCTCGATGTAGGTGTCGGTCTGCGGGACGTACGCCTCCGGCTGGTAGTAGTCGTAGTAGCTGACGAAGTACTCGACGGCGTTGTCCGGGAAGAACTCCCGCATCTCGTTCGCCATCTGCGCCGCGAGCGTCTTGTTCGGCTCCAGCACCAGCGTGGGCCGCTGCAACCGCTCGATGAGCCACGCCGTGGTCGCCGACTTGCCGGTACCCGTCGCGCCCAGCAGCACCACGTTCGCCTCACTGGCCTTGATCCGCCGTTCCAGGTCGTCGATCGCCGCAGGCTGGTCGCCGGACGGGTCGTAGTCACTGACCATGCGGAAGCGGCCACCGGTGCGCGGGATGTCGCTGACCGGCCGGAAGGTGGTGTCGGCCGGGGTCGGGTACTCAGTCGCGAAAGCCACGTCCCCGAGGGTACGAGCCCCCACCGACACCGTGCCGCCGGCCGAGGCGCGCACCACCTCCCGCCCCGGATTTCAACCCTGCCGCCGCACCCCGGACCCGACCTACAGTGGCGGGGTGACCACGCAACGCGAGATCGCAGAGCGCCTCGGACTGCCCGTGCACCCGCCGAAGGTCGAACTGTTCGACGTCGAAGCGGGGACCAACACCGATCCCAAGAGCATCGTCCGGGACGTGGACGAATACCGGCTCGAACCGTTCGGCCTCTACCTCCGCCGCGGAATGCCCGCCCACCCGAGACTGCGGGCGCTGCAATCCTGGTTGCTGCCCGAGCACGACCTCCGCATCACCCGCTGGGAACACCACCCGGGCCGCGCGGACGGCTGGGACTACTACGTGGACGTCGCCCGCATCGAACCCGGACCGCGGTGGTGGCGCTCCGAGGACCACTACCTCGACCTGCTCGTCGCCGACGGCCGCGAAGCGCAGTTGATCGACGTCGACGAGTTCCTGCTGGCCGTGCGGTCGGAACTGCTCGACGAGCGGACCGCGGAACGAGCCATGCGCGCCGCCTGCACCGCGTTGGAAGGGCTCGCCAGGCACGGGAACCGGCTGGACGACTGGATGCGGGAACTCGGCATCGAGCTGTCCTGGTCCGGGCAATCCACCCACGATCCCGTGGCCCGGCCGTCGCTCGTACCGCCGAATCGGTGATGGCCCGCGCACGGGCCGAATCGATATCCGACGAGGACGGGAAAGTTATGTTAAAGAACGGTGCTGACGATCGCGGGCCTCGAAAACGACGCTACTGTCTGAAGTCGTGGGCGCCGTAATCACTCCTCAGCTGGTGGACACCATCGATCTGTTCGCTGCGCAGCGTTCGCATTCTTCGGGCGCCGTCGTGCCCTTGGATCGATGCCAGGTGGAGCACTGGGGGCTCTCCCTCGAATACGCGACGCCCGAGGATCCCGCGCACGAAGGCGAGGTCACCTGGCTGATGCCGGACCTCGGCCTGCGGCTCACCCGCCGCCGGTCCCGGCGCAGGCACTCCCGGCGGGAACCGAGCATGCTCACCGTCGTTCACGTCGAACGCGACACCCGATCGTGGACGGTGACCGATCTGCTGCTCGGCCTGCAGGTCCCGGACCACGGCTCCGCGCGCATCGTGCAGGCCGAGGAGTTCGCCACCGCCATCTCCGCCGGCATGATCCGGCTCAGCGAAGCCGACTACGCGCTGCGCACCGTGCACCGGACCTTCGAGGAGATCAGCAGGCACCGGGACATCAACCAGTGGCTCGCCCACCGAGGCATCTTCGAACTCTGGTGAGTTTTTCTGGTCTTCTTGGCATCGGGGCGGGTGGCGGAACCTCAGCTGCTCCCTCGCTGCGGGATCGTTTTCACAGGTGGCTCCGCCACATGAGAAAACGCTGTCCTCGCGAGGAAGCAACTGAGAACCCGCGGGTGGTCCTGCTGCGTGCGTGGTCGGCGACTCAGCGGCTTCGCCGCCGACAGGAGAAAGATCTGGTTTCAGTCCTGGGGTGGGGTCCAGTTGGTTCGGTCCGCCCATTCCTGGGCTTTCGGAAGTGCGGTGGGGAACCACGGTTCCTTGGCCGCCGCGTAGGCCTCGGGAGTGTCGTGGCGGGCCGCGAGGTCGCGCTTCACGGCCAGGTAGTCCGCGCGCGCCTCCGGCTCCGCCCGCAACCAGTCCCGCAGCAGCAGCGCCACCCGCCAACCCGGCCCGCCGTGCACCCGCACGTGCAGGTTCACCGGACGTCCCGGGTCCGCCGAGTTGTGGTAGCGCTTGAGCCAGTGCTCCGGCTCCGGGTCGAAGGGGTGCGGGTTGTCCCGCTGGATCCCGTCGTCGGCCGGGAAGCCGGCGTCGGCCAGCGCCTCCGCGATCGCATCGGCCTCGGCCAGCGACCGCACCGACAGCTGCAGGTCGATGACGTCCTTCGCCGGGAACCCGGGCACCGAGGTCGAACCGACGTGGTCGATCCGCAGCCCGGCCTCACCCGCCGCGCGCAGCACCCGGGCGCCGAGCCGGCGCGCGGTGCGCGGCCACTCCGGGTCGGGTTCGGCGAGCACCGGCGGCTTCCGCGGCGGCCGCTGCCGTTCGCGCACCCCGCGCTCGTAGGGCACCAGCCGGTCGAACCACAGCCGGTCCACCTCGGCGATCAGGTCCTCGACCGGGCCCGTGTTGTCCAGCCACACATCGGCGGCCTCCCGGCGCTGCTCGTCGGTGGCCTGCGCGCGGATCCGCGCTCGCGCGTCCGCCGCGTCGAGGCCGCGCCCGGTCAGCCGCCGCACCCGCTCCTCCTCCGGAGCGTCCACGATGATCACCAGGTGGTAGTTCGCCGCGTAGTCGTTCTCCACCAGCAGCGGGACGTCGTGCACCACGACCGCGTCCGCCGGGGCCTGCGCCATGCGCTGCGCGGTGAGCTCGCCGATCTTCGGGTGGGTGATGGCGTTGAGGTCGGCGCGGGCCTGCTCGTCGGCGAACGCGACGCGGGCCAGCGCGGGGCGGTCCAGCGCGCCGTCCGCGGTGCGGATCTGCGGCCCGAACCGCTCGACCAGTTCCGCCAGCCCCGGGCTGCCCGGTTCGACGACCTCGCGGGCCAGCCGGTCCGCGTCGATCAGCACCGCGCCCAGCTCCACGAGCCGCGCCGCCACCGTCGACTTGCCCGACCCGATCCCGCCGCTGAGGCCCACGCGCAACATGCGCCCCATCCTGCCAGCCCCCGGACGTGGGGGGGGGGGGGGGGCCCCCCCCGGGGGGCGGGGCGGGGGGGGGGGGGGGCGGGGGCGCGGGGGGGGGGCGGGCCCGCCGGCGACCGCGCACGCCGGGCG
>NZ_JAIUKC010000008.1:0-7006 GCF_020177435.1 Saccharopolyspora sp. 7B
TCCCCCCCCCCCCCCCCCCCCCCCCCGCGGCCCCCCCCGCCCCCCCGGCCCCCCCCCCGCCCCCCCCCGGCGGGGCGCCCGCCCCCCCCCCGCCCCCGCGGGGGGGGCCCGTCGTGCCTATCCGTTCCGGATCAGACGGAGACCGTCAGATCACGCACCGCCGGAGAGCTTCTCCCGCAGCGCGGCCAGCTGGGCGTCGCTGGCCAGGGAGCCCGCGTCGTCCTGCTGCTCGGACGAGCCGGAGGACGAGTAGTTCCCGCCGCCCTGCTCGGAACCCGCACCGGAAGCACCCGCGGCAGCGGCCTCGGCGTCGGCCTCGGCGGCCTTCGCGACCTGCTTCATGTGCTGCTCGTAGCGGGACAGCGCGTCGGCGTACTGGCGCTCCCACTCCTCGCGCTGGGTGTCGTAGCCTTCCTGCCACTCCTGGGTCTCCGGGTCGAAGCCCTCCGGGTAGATGTAGTCGCCGTTGTTGTCGTACTCGGCGGCCATCCCGTACTGGGTGGGGTCGAACTCGGAGTCCGGCGTGAAGCCCTCGTTGGCCTGCTTCAACGACAGCGAGATCCGGCGACGCTCCAGGTCGATGTCGATGACCTTGATCATCACGTCGTCGCCGACCTGGACGACCTGCTCCGGGATCTCCACGTGGCGCTCGGCCAGCTCGGAGATGTGCACCAGGCCCTCGATGCCCTCGTCGACCCGGACGAACGCACCGAACGGCACCAGCTTGGTGACCTTGCCCGGCACGATCTGGCCGATCGCGTGGGTGCGGGCGAACTGGCGCCACGGGTCTTCCTGCGTCGCCTTCAGCGACAGCGAGACGCGCTCGCGGTCCATCTCGACGTTGAGGACCTCGACCGTGACCTCCTGGCCGACCTCGACGACCTCGCTCGGGTGGTCGATGTGCTTCCAGGACAGCTCGGAGACGTGCACCAGGCCGTCGACGCCACCGAGGTCCACGAACGCACCGAAGTTGACGATCGAGGAGACGACGCCCTTGCGGACCTGGCCGTTCTGCAGCTGGTTGAGGAACTCGCTGCGGACCTCGGACTGAGTCTGCTCCAGCCAGGCGCGGCGGGACAGGACCACGTTGTTGCGGTTCTTGTCCAGCTCGATGATCTTCGCCTCGAGCTCGCGGCCGACGTAGGGCTGCAGGTCGCGGACGCGGCGCATCTCGACCAGCGACGCGGGCAGGAAGCCGCGCAGGCCGATGTCGAGGATGAGGCCGCCCTTGACGACCTCGATGACGGTGCCCTTGACGGGCTCGTCCTTGTCCTTGAGCTCCTCGATGGTGCCCCAGGCGCGCTCGTACTGGGCGCGCTTCTTGGACAGGATCAGCCGGCCTTCCTTGTCCTCCTTCTGGAGGACGAGGGCCTCGACGAAGTCGCCGACGGTGACGACCTCAGCCGGGTCGACATCGTGCTTGATGGACAGCTCCCGGGACGGGATGACGCCCTCGGTCTTGTAACCGATGTCGAGCAGCACCTCGTCGCGGTCGACCTTGACGATGGTGCCCTCAACGATGTCGCCGTCGTTGAAGTACTTGATGGTTAGGTCGACGGCGGCGAGGAAGTCCTCCTCCGTCCCGACGTCGTTGACCGCGACCTGCGGCTTGGTGGCGGCGGTGGTCGGAACGGTGGTGGTGTCGGTGGACATCAGGTGGGTTGCTCCGGTACGGATAGTTTGTCGGTTGCCTGCGGTTGTCCCCCGCCTCGGCGGTGGCGGACCGGGCTGGCAGACCTACCAGCACGCATCCGCGCACGACCCGCTGGGGGTTGCACCTTGGATCTTAGCCCCCGGGACCGACACCTCTGCGGGCGGAACCGGCGGAACAGGTCCGTCCGCTCTCGGCCCGGCGGTGTTCGACTCCCGGATCGGGTTCGAGCGGTCACCCGCTGCTTCCCCGGCCGGCGCGGCCCGCCACGTCCTCGGACCCGGCGGAACCACTCCACAGTCGAACGCCGGACCCCCCGTCGTTAATCCCGATCGGGGCACGCAACCTGCCGGGAAGCTCGGCTCCGGCAGCGGCGGTCGGCGGAGCCGACCGGCGGAGCCGGTCCCGGGCGTCTTTCCCCAGCCTGAATGCACGGACGCGTTAAGACCCACGGCGCGGGCGGTATCGTACGCGTTCGCGCGCTCGCGGAGCAAACCACTTGTCGGCGAAACACCGAACCACAGGACTTCTCATGCCGCACGACAATTCGGCCGCCCCCGAAATTTCACTCGATCCGGCGACGGAAGACCAGCCGGACGGCGGTTCCGCGCACGCCTCCGCGGAGCTGGCGCTGGGCACCGCGGGCGTGAGCAAGCGCACTGCCGACGCGGCCGAGTCCCGGCGGGCGAGCCGGCTGTGGTGGGACGCCGACGCCGACGACTACCAGGCCGAGCACGGCGAGTTCCTGGGCACCAGCGACTTCGTGTGGTGCCCCGAGCGGGTCCGGGAGGCCGACGCCCGGCTGCTCGGCGACGTCGCGGGCGAGCGGGTGCTGGAGGTCGGGGCGGGTTCCGCCCCCTGCTCGCGCTGGCTGGCCGCGCAGGGCGCGCACCCGGTGGCGCTGGACATCTCCGCCGGGATGCTGCGGCACGCGCGGCGCGGCGCCGCCGACAGCGGCATCGAGGTGCCCCTGGTGCAGGCCAGCGCCGACGCGCTGCCCTTCGCCGCGGACAGCTTCGACCTGGCCTGCTCGGCGTTCGGCGGCGTGCCGTTCGTCGCCGACGTCGGCGCGGTCTTCCGCGAGGTCGCGCGCGTGGTGCGCCCGGGCGGGCGCTGGGTGTTCGCGGTGACGCACCCGATGCGCTGGATCTTCCCGGACGATCCCGGGCCGGGTGGGCTCACCGTCGCGCAGTCCTACTTCGACCGGACGCCCTACGTGGAGATCGACGGGGACGGGCGCGCCACGTACGTGGAGCACCACCGGACGCTCGGCGACTACGTGCGGGAGCTGAACGCCGCGGGCCTGCGGCTGCTCGACGTCGTGGAGCCGGAGTGGCCCGCCGGCGCCACGCACACCTGGGGGCAGTGGAGCAGCCTGCGCGGGAAGCTCTTCCCCGGTACGTCGATCTTCTGCTGCGAACTGGCCTGATCTCCGCGGGCGACACGCCCCCGTCGCGCCGTTCGGGCGCGGTGATCGTCGCGGGCTGCCAGAATCCTGGTCGCCCGGCGGCTAGGCGAAGGGGTGGCGGCGCACATGGGTGACGCGCAGGACCTGCTGGACCGGCAGTGCGCGCGGTTCGCCGCGCTGGACCACCGGCTGCCGGAGCGGTACCTGCTGCCGAAGGGCGATCCGCTGCTGGCGCGGCTGCCGGACGGGACGGCGGTCGCCGGGCTGGTCGCGCACACCCGGAACCCGCCGGGGTCGGCGCAGAGCCTGTGGCAGGCCACCGATTCCTTCGAGCTCTTCCCGCTGCTCGGCGAGCACCCGGGCGCGGGGATGGCCGCCCTCCTGGCGGAGTGGCGGAGCCGCTTGGCCGCGCACGGGGCCCCGGCCGAGGACTCGTCGTGCGTGGTGACCTGGCCGAGCCGGGACGCGGAGGCGTCGCGCGCGCTGCTGGACCACGGCTTCGTCCCGCTGTCCTGCCTGGCGATCCGACCGCCCGCCCCGCCTGTCGCACTAGATACGAAACTGTCTGGTACCGTAAAGGTGCGCCGCGCCGAACCGGCCGACCTTGACGCCGTGGTCGAGCTCGCCCTCGCCGAGCACGCCTACGCCGCCCTCGTCGGCGCATCGGTGCACCGCCCCCGGACGGCCGAGCTCAAGCGCAACGCAGCGCGCCTGCGGCTCGCCGCCGGAAGCGGACCCGGAGGCGACCCGGTGTGGCTGGCCGAACAGGACGGCACACCGGTCGCACTCGCCGAGTGCGGCTGGATCGACCCCGACCGCCACTCCGGCGGCCACCGGCTCCGATCCGGCCGGTGGGCCTACGTGAACTGCGTGTCGGTGCACGAACGGGCCCGCGGCGGCGGCGTGGGACAGCGGCTGATGGCCGAAGCGCACGCGGAGTTCGCGCGCGCCGGGGTCGTCGGCAGCTTCCTCTACTACAACCCGCCCAACCCGCTGTCGTCGGTGTTCTGGCCCCGCCAGGGCTACCGGCCGCTGTGGACGATGTGGGAGGTGCGCCCGGCAACGGCGCTGCGCTGACCCCCACCGCTGTGAAGGAGTCGAGACGACGCGTGGAGATCGTCGCTGACGCAGTCGAGGTCACCGGGGCGCACAGCACGCTGCTCGCCCCCACCTCGCTGCACGTGAACAGCGGAGACCTGCTGGTGGTCACCGGAGAACCCCACTCCGGCCACACCGCCCTGGCCCTCGCCCTGTCCGGCCGGCTCAAGCCGAGCCGCGGCCGCGTCCTCGTCGACGGTGCCGACGACCCGAGGGCGCTGCGCCGCCGGGTCGCGATCGTCGACGGACCGGAGATCACCGAGCCCGAACCGAGCGTGCCCGTGCGCACCGCCGTCGCCGAAGGCCTCAGCATCGCGGGCCGCCGCTCCGGCCGGTCCGCCGTCCGGACCTGGCTCGCCGCCCACGACCTCACCGAGCACGCGGGCACCCGGGTGGAGAACCTGCCCGCCGCCGAGCGGACCCGGCTGCTCGTCGACCTGGCGTGCGCGGCGAAGACCACCGACGCGCTGGTCCTCGACACGCCCGACCGGCACGGCGGCGACCCCGGCTCCTGGTACGAGCTGGCGAAGCGGGAGGCCCGCAGGGAGCGCGCGGTCGTCGTGCTCTGCTCGCCGCACACCGCCGACCGGCTCGCCGTCCCCCATGCCCGAGTGGGCGCGGACAACCGCGCCGAAGAAGGTGCCCGATGACCACGTTCCGCCTCGCCCTGACCGAACTGCGCAGGCTCACCTCCGGCAAGCTGCCGCGGCTCGCGCTGGTCGCCATCACCCTGGTTCCGCTGCTGTACGGGGCGATGTACCTGTACGCGAACTGGGACCCGTACAACCGGCTCGGCGACGTGCCCGCGGCCGTCGTCGTCGACGACGCGGGCGCCACCCGGGAGGACGGCAGCAGGCTCGACGCCGGGGACAAGGTCTACGACGAGCTGGAGGACTCCGGCTCCTTCGACTGGCAGCGCACCGGCGCCGAGGACGCCGAGCAGGGCGTCGCCCAGGGCCGCTACACGTTCGCGCTCGTCGTGCCGCGCGACTTCTCCGCGGCGCTGATGTCGCCCGGCGACTTCGAACCCCGGCAGGCGCAGCTGCGGCTGGTCACCAACGACACCAACAACTACTTGATCTCCACGATCGCCGACAAGGTCGCAGGCGAGGTGCGCAAGGCCGTCGCCGCCGACGCGGGCACCGAAGCCGCCGACCAGCTGCTGCTCGGCTACGGCACGGTGCACGACAAGACGCTGGAGGCCGCCGACGGCGCGGGCAAGCTCGCCGACGGCGCCGGGCGGCTGCAGGACGGGCTCGGCACCGCTGAGGAGGGCACCGGGCAGCTGTCCTCCGGCGCGCACCAGCTGCTCGACGGGCAGCGGCAGCTGCTGGACGGCTCCGGCAGGCTCGCCGACGGGACCGGACGGCTCGCCGACGGTGCTCAGCAGCTGCGCGGCGGACTCCAGCAGCTGCAGGAGCGCACCGCGCCGCTGCCCGAGCAGTCCGCGAAACTCGCCGACGGCGCCGAGCAGGTCGCCCAGGGCAACGAGAAGCTCGCCGACACCGCGGGCAAGCTCGGCGACGTCTCGCAGGGCTTCGTCGACGACCTGGAGCAGACCAAGAGCCGCATCGCCGAGCAGCTGCGCGCCACCGGCGCCGACGAGCAGACCGTGCAGCGGGTGCTCGCCCACCTCGACGAGCTCAACCAGCCCATCACCGACGCCAACGACAAGGTGCAGGCCCAGATCGGGCAGATCGACGAGCTCGCCGACGGATCGCGGCAGGTCGCCGACGGGAACCGGAAGCTGGCCGACTCCACGCCCGCGCTGACCGGTGCCATCGGGCAGCTCAACGACGGCGCGGGCACCCTCGTCGGCGGCGGCGGTGAACTCGACTCCGGCGCCCGGCAGCTGCACCAGGGCGAGCAGCAGGCCGTCACCGGCACCGAGGAGCTCACCGACGGCGCCGACCGGCTCGCCGACGGATCGCACCAGCTCGCCGACGGTTCCGGGCAGCTCGTCGACGGATCGCACACGCTGGCCGACGAGCTCGGCAAGGGCGCGCAGGACATCCCCGACCTGGACGACGCCACCAGGGAGGACACCGCGCGCACCATCGGCGACCCGGTGGCGGTGAACAACGACGCGCAGGTCAAGGCCGCCACCTACGGCGCGGGGCTCGCCCCGTTCTTCATGGGGCTCGCGCTGTGGATCGGCGGGTTCGTGCTGTTCCTGATCATGCGGCCGCTGTCCCAGCGCGCGCTGGCCTCCGGGGTGGCGCCGTGGAAGATCGCGGTCGGCGGGTGGCTGCCCGCCGGGATCGTGGGCATCGCGCAGGCCGTGCTGCTGTACCTGGTCGTGGTGTTCGGCGTCGGGGTGAGCCCGGCGCACCCGTGGCTGACGCTCGGGTTCCTGGTGCTGACCTCGTTCGCGTTCACCGCCGTGGTGCACGCGCTGAACGCGGCGTTCGGGCCGAAGGGCAAATTCATCGCGCTGATCGTGCTGGTGCTGCAGCTGGTCACCGCGGGCGGCACGTTCCCGTGGCAGACGATCCCGGCGCCGCTGCACCCGCTGCACCAGGTGCTGCCGCTGAGCTACGTGGTCACCGCGCTGCGGCACCTGCTCTACGGCGGGCCGGGCCTGGAGGCCGCGGGCACGTCCGCGCTGGTGCTGATCGCCTACCTGGTGGCGGGGCTGCTGCTGAGCACGATCGCCGCCTGGCGGCAGCGGGTGTGGACGCCCGGCCGGTTGAAGCCGGAGCTGTCGTTGTGACCCGAGGGTGAGCGGAGGGGGGGGGGGGGGGGGGGGGGGCCGGCGGCCCCCCCCCCCCGCCGGGGGGGGGCCCCCGCCCCCCCGCGCCCCCGCGGGGGGTGTGTGGAGGGACTGTGGGGAGAGTGGGGAGGAGGGG